>WQWD01000004.1 GCA_009785545.1 Treponema sp.
GAAATTCGTCAAAAGGGAAGGGAAGAAGAAGTTGGAAACCCTCTTGATATTGCCGAAAAAATCGCTCTTGGCGCTTTGCATTATTTTTTGCTTCAGGTTAATCCATCTAAAGATATGTTATTTGACCCAAAAGAATCTCTTTCATTCACAGGAAACACAGGCCCTTATCTGCAATACATGGGTGCTCGCATATCTTCGATGTTACGGAAAAGGAATCAAAAGACAGCGAACAATCGAACCGCAGCTTCGGAACAGATAACAGAAAATAATTGTTTTGATTTGCTTACGGCGGATTCGGAATGGGAATTGATTAAACTTCTTGCCGGATACCCTGAAGCGGTTAGTACGGCTGCGGAAAATCTTGATCCGTCATGCCTTGCAAATTATTTGTATGAATTGTCAAAAGCTTTCAGCAGGTTTTATCACGAATGTCCAATTTTGAATTGCGAAGATCCCGCATTATCTGACGGAAGATTGGAACTTGCAAGAGCTGTTATGCTTGTTTTAAAAGATGCTTTTTATTTGGTTTGTATTCCATTTTTGGAAATTATGTAAAATTATGTAATAAATGTTAAATGTTTTCTTTTCTATTCAGCATTATTCAACAAAGCCAGTGACGCCAAGCCTTGGTTAAAAACCAGTATTCCATTTTTGGTTTTTAGGATACAGCGGCCAGCCGGGTCTATTCCTTCGAAAGTTCCCCGAGCGAGTGTTTTCCCGGATATTTCCGCTAAACTATCTCCTTTGGAGGCAGGTTCAAACACGGCAGCTTTTGCGCCAATGCAGTCTGTCAAAGAATTCCACTTATCTGCCAGTGCGCTGTTTCCCTGTGAATAAACCGCTGTAGAAAAAAAGTGTTTTTTAATTATCGTTATTTCATCAAGTATTTTAAGTAAGAGTTCTTTGCGTGAAATTTCATGCCCTGTAATTTCAGAGCAGCTTACAGCTTTTACAGTCGGGCATTTGTTGTTAACGTTTACAGAGGCAGAGCTTATTAACCATGTTACCTTGTCTCCCTCTCCCAAAACTTCAGTAGTAATCGATGCTATTTTTCGATTGTCAACGTATACATCATTGGGCCACCTGAGACAAGCTGTTTTACCGCAAATTGACGATATGCTTTTGGTTACAGCAATTTGTAAAACAAGAGAGAATTGAGCATAGTCCGAAACTGTAATATGCGGGTGTTCCAAAATAGCGAAGTACAACCCGCCCTGTTTAGAAATCCATGTTTTCCCAAACCGTCCCCTTCCCGCCGTTTGTCTATCCGCCGCAATTACAATTGGGCCTTTCATGCCGCGAAAAGCCAATTCTCTGGCTCTGTTTATAACGCTGGTGGTTGAGACATAGTGATAAAACAAGTTTTCTTTTTCGCCGAATTCCCACGGATAAAGGAAATCTTTTTCATTATTTGGATCCAAAAGATAACCGTTTTCTTTGGTTTCTATCGCATACCCGGCTTCGACAAGCGCTTGTACTGCTTTCCAAACAGCAACACGGGATATTTCCATCTTTTTTGCCAATACTGTTCCGCTTATAGGTTTCCCCTGATTTTCCCGCAGGTGGCAGAGAAGAGCGGCCTTGCTTGACAGTTTTGACTCTGGTTTCATTTTACCTAAAATATATTGTATTATACATTTTTAAATTTTTCCAGATACAGAAAAAAAATTGAATATTATCTTGACAATTATAAAAAAGTACAATAAGATTTTATTAATGGTTCATAGGAAATATCAACCATTCCAAAGGTTATTTTCGACTTTTGCTTTATTCTTATTTTTGGGAATCGGTAGTGTAAAAATCCACGCTATAGACTCGTTGCTTGTAGGTTTTGGACCGGAAGTAAATGCCTACAGCCGAAGAGGTGTAGCTATAGGGACAAATTTTATATTTGGCATGGAGTTTGACAATTATTTTACTACCGGATTAAAAACCGGGTTTTTCAATGATTTAGATACAGTAAGTGTTTGGAATTTTCAACTATTAATTCGTTATTATCTGTCTTTAATACATTCTTCTTTATCTGTTAACAGTCCCTTTGTACAAATAGAAACCGGCGGAATTATTGCCAATGAATTTGGTGAAACTTTTCAAACATTTTCTGCTGGTGTTTCTGTAGGCTGGCGTCATGTAATATCCCGTAACTGGTATATCATTCCGGCAGTGCGTTTTGGCTATCCACATATTTGGGGGATTAATTTAACAGCAGGGCATAGATTTCGTTTATTTTATAAAGAGCAGAACAATAATTTTTACGAAATTAAAAATTTTGTTGAAGTTGAGGCATATGAAATACAAGAGGAACATAATGAAAACAACGATCACAACGAATCTGTTGCCATGCCCTTTGATTTACGAGTACCGCCTGTCTATTTCAGCGCAAATGCTGTTGACTTTGAAGGCTTAGGCACAGGCATCATAGAAAACAACACCCATGCATTGGAACTCATAACACAAATACTTAACACATTTAGTAATTATCGGGTAATCATAGAAGGTCACGCAAATCCTACTACTCCTTATGGTGATATGCGTACAGAAGAAGAACCGGAACTTCTTCGCATTAGCGAAGAGCGGGCGCAATGGGCATTTGATGAATTAGTGAACAGGGGAATTGACCCAAGCAGATTATACGCAGTTAGTTTTGGTTCTTCCAGACCAATAATACCATTTACTGACAACAGAAATGCGTGGCAAAATCGCCGTGTAGTATTCATTTTAATCAGAGAACCACAGACAAAGAATAACGAATTGCTTATAGAGCCGCTAACAGGAGAAAACAATGAAGAATAAAAAAACTGAAAAAAAACAAATAAAAAGCCTATTGCTTTTTTTAATGCCTTTCTATTTTATTTTGTTTTCTTGTAGTAATAATTTTATGCAAAATTTATTATCAAATCCCTCAATTATAAAAGTGCCGGGTGCTGAAGTAACCCAGCCGACTGTAATGGGCATACCCGCGCCAAATACAATTGCCGTTAATAATGTCACCATTATTGATAACAGAGGAAGCCAAATTGCCGAATATGCGATTAGCCAAACAAATAATGTACCGGCGGAAAGCTTGTCTTGGCAGACAAATACAAGCTTTAGCGGTTTATCTCCAGCTACAACCTATTTTGTCTTTGCCCGTTCTGCCGAAAATTCACATTCTTATGCAGGATATTATAACGTAAGCGACCCCATACGATTCTACAATGTTAGCTTCCATGCCAACGGAGCAACAAGCGGTATTCCTCCGGAAATACAATCGAGGTTTCAAAATGAAACCATTATAATTCCTACCAGAGGAAATCTGACAAAAACCGGTTTTGCTTTTGGCTGCTGGAATACCCAGCCGGACGGTTACGGAGAAGATTTAATTCCCGGTCATCTATTTCAGGTTACAGACAATCAAATTTTGTATGTCAAATGGGTAGCGGAACAAGTGCATACATTTACGTTTTTACCGCCCCAAGACAATGTACCGATTGTGTCCGGTATAACCATTTCCCAAACAGGAACCGGAAATTATCCAACTACCGGTATTTTAGAAATAACCAATCCGGAAGATTATACTTTAATTGAATGGTTTTATGGCAGTATAAAATTGGGAGAAGGAGCCATTCTTGAATTGGATGCAACAGACATCCGTTACAATGTAGTGGGAACTCACTCTATAACCGTTGTGGTATGGCAAGATGACAGACCGTACAGTCTGAGAATTTCATTTATAATAATTTTGTAAGTAGTAGGAGGTACTATATGAAAAAGGAACATAGTTTTTTAACAATATTGATTTGCTCATTGTTAATTGTTATTTTTTCTTTAATCAGTTGTTTAGAACCGGCAAATTTGCTGAGACAAGAGGCAGTTCCTGACGGTATGGGAGCGGTTTCACTGGTACTTGGCGGTCAAAACAGCCGAACCATTATGCCGCAGACACCTGTTTTTCAGGTGTACGAACTGGCATTTACCGGCGACAATGTAAATGTCATCATAGACCGCTGTATCGATACATTTTCCGATCCCATTCATCTGCCTATCGGAACTTTTAATCTCCTTGTTACCGCCTATGTGGATACCGAAAAAAATGAACCTGCGGCATGGGGAGAAGAAAGCAATATAAGGATTAATGCCGGGCAAGGTGTGACTCATACGATCTCTCTTAGACCTTTTTCTCCGGATGGCGGAGAATTAGGTACATTCAGTTGGGATATTAGTTTTCCAAGTGAAGTTACCCAAGCTCGTTTGAATATAAGTCCGCTCTCAGAAAACGGCGAGATAGACAAAGAATTCTACTTTGAAGGCGCAGGCGGAGAAACTCCCCTGAGCGGTTCCGTATCTCTTAAATCTGGTTTTTATAGTGTGTTATTTACTTTAGTAAAACCCGGTTACCAAACGCTTGAGTGGCTGGAAATCTTGCATATATTCCAAAATATTGTCAGCTCTTATACTCAAGATTTTAACATTGAACTTTTTAACAATATTGTTTATACGGTTGTTTTTGTATTCGATGACGGCAGCACAGTCGAGCAAAGTTATTTCCATGGCGATCTTGTGTTGCCTTTCCATCCTCAGCCGCAGTCTGCCAGAAATGGTTATACATTTGGCGGCTGGTATACAAATGCAAATTTTAGCGAGCGATGGGACTTTTCTACACCTTTAAGCAGAAACCGTACTTTTTATCTTAGATGGTTGTCAGAAACCTGCAGCGATGCAAATATTATTGGCACGTTTCAGGGCGCTATTACCCTGCACGGATTTATTAATGCAGGCGAAGCTATCGTTCAATTATTCGATGACAACACTGCCCGTATACAATTAGCAAGCATTCCCAATTATACCATCTTGGCAAATTTTTCTTACCATTCGGTCAGAAGAGATTTGCGACTTTCCAATATTAACCTTCACGCTTCCGGCATGGGAAGACAAGCTATGGAAAGTCTGATAGGAGATGTACCCAGCCAGATTACATTGCCCATAAGACAGTGGACTTTGGACGAAGTTATTACGATTGATACACCTGTTATTGCAGGAAATCTGTACAGGGTTGACCGCTTTAATTTTTCTCCGAACATTAGCTTTACCGAGATAACTTTACATATTGAATATCCTGATAGCTCAAGACACGGCAAATACGTTTTAACAGAAGTGCAATTTTTGGACATAGGTATGCCGCCAATTACTTTGATTGGTACATTACAAGGAAACAGAAAAACCAGAACCGCTGTATTTCCAAACAATTCTATGCAGGATTCAAGTACTCGTATTTCTGTTACATCATATCTTTTTGATAGTATTGGTGACTTAAATACTGTTGTAGGATTTGCTGCAAGTCAGCCCGCTCTTTTGATGGCAGGGGCTCGTTTCTCGGAAACAACAAACAACTCTTGGCAGCCGCAGGCGATTTTTACGGTTTTAAACGGCGTTGAAAATCAGGAATTTGCGGTCAGGTTTCCCGAACGTTTGAATATCAGAATGGATCATAGAAATTTTACCAACAATAACCCTGTGGTAAGCTGGGATCCCTTCCCCGGTGCAAACGGATATTTTGTACTGGTAACTGTGAGGGATACACTTTCCAATGTTGAAGCCAATCGCCATAACATTGTAACTGCTTTTTATCAACACACAATGGAAACCAGTGTAACAATACATTCACATCGGATCAGTTTTACGCCTATTGATACATTTTTTTCGATAATACCGCCTACAATTACTCCTGGCGATTTTATCAGAATTGAAGTTTTTGCCTTAGACCATTCGGGCTTTTTGGATTCTGTTAACAGAACCGGAGCCCTTTTTATGGACTCATTGACAATTATAAGGTAGGAGTAAAATATGAAATCAATTTACAAAGAAATTATTGTTTTTGCGAACATCGCACTATTTTTTTTCACTGCGTGTGAGATTTCCCATGTATGTCCAAATGCCGACGGTTTTGAATGGTACCACGACGAAAATATGGGCATTATCATTCTTAACTACGCTGGTTCTCCCGGGAGTCACGTTGTAATACCTGAACAAATCAATGGAACCCCTGTTAGAACCATTGGAGGTGGAGCTTTTTGGCAGAGTCAGTTAGTAGGTGTTATTATTCCAGACAATGTTACTTATATTTGGCAGTCTGCATTTAGTAACAACCTTCTTACCAGTGTTACTATCCCCGATAGTGTTACTGAAATTGAAAGCCATGCGTTTTCTCACAATCGCCTTACCAGCGTTACAATTTCTAACAGCATTACTTCCATTCCGTTTGCTGCGTTTTCCCAAAATCTGCTGACCAGCGTAACTATCCCCGACAGAGTTACTTCCATTGAATGGTCTGCATTTAGAAACAACCTTCTGACAAGTATTGTTATTGGAGCAGACGTAGATATTGAAATTAGCGCATTTGGTTATGGTTTTGAGGCTTTTTATGAAGAAAACGGCAGGTTGGCGGGTACTTATACAAGACCTGATACAGATAGTACGACTTGGATATGGAGTAAATAATGATAAATAAAATTAAACCCTTTTTTGAGATACAAAACATGAAATTAATCTATAAAGGAACCTTGTTTGCAGTTTTTGTATTATTTTTTTCTACTACATGCGATATTTTCACCGAACATCCAACCGCCGTTTTTGAATGGCAATTGGATGATAACGGAAAAATTATCATTACGGGCTTCAGAGGCTGCCCGGATTGTGAAGTTATAATACCTGAGCAGATAAATGGAAACCCGGTTGTAGCAATTGGAGAAAGAGTATTTGTTAACAAATATTTAACAAGAAGTGTTACTATTCCGGACAGCGTTACTTCCATTGGGAATTTCGCATTTTCGGGCAACCTCTTGACAAGTGTTAATATTGGCAACAACGTTACTACTATTGGAAATAGTGCATTTGCTGGCAACCGCCTGATCAGTGTTATTATTCCAGATAGTGTTATTTCCATTGAGGGTAGCGCATTTGCTACGAATCAATTGCTCAATGTTACTATTCCTAATAGCGTTATTTATATTGGGCAGTCTGCGTTTATGCAAAATCGTCTGACCAACGTAAACATTTCTGAGAATGTTACAGTTATTGAAGATTGGGCATTTACCAACAACCGTTTGCTCAGTGTTACCATTCCAAGCAGTGTAATTTCCATTGGACGAAATGCGTTTCAGCAAAACAGCCTGACCAGTGTTAGCATTCCAGACAGTGTTACTCATATTGGCAATGCTGCATTTTCCAGCAACCACCTGTCCAGTATTACCCTCCCCAACAAAGTTACTTCCATTGGTGATTTGGCGTTTATTGGAAACCAACTGACAAGTATTACTATCCCTGATAGTATTACATCCATTGGAGGCTCGGCATTTCGGAATAATTACTTGACTAGGATTGTCATTGCAGCAAATGTAGATATTGGAATTGACACATTTGGCTTTGGTTTTGAAGCTGCCTATGAAGAAAACGGCAGGTTGGCAGGTACTTACACAAGACCTGATACTGACAGTACAACATGGATATGGAATCCAAAATGATAAATAAAATAGGAGTCTTTTTAATGAGCTCCTTGACAATTGTAAAGTGAGGAATGAAGTATGAAATTTATCAAGTATTATAAGAGTGTTATTTTTCTTTTTGTGGTTTTATTTCAATTTGCAAACTGCTCTTCGCCCCCACAACCTGACCCTAGAATATTTATAAGAGTTTTAGAACCTAGCTTTAGTGGCAATTTTAGTAATGTTAGTGATGCTAATTTTAGTGCTAATATAATGGAAATTAAAATTGGTAATACCCTTTTATTTTATCCTCCTATTATAATAAGAGAGAGGATAGTACGTTTTGATAATGTCGACAGCGATCGTATTCCAATTTTTCAAAATTGGAGAGATGATTTGTTTTATGCTTCAAGTAGTACTTCTAGTGACACACACCTTGGTAGGGTTACTACAGAGTTTCGGCAGGTTGATAACTATCATGATTCGTATTTAGGTAGTTGGATAGAAGATTTCCACGCATTAAATAGCCCAATATTAAGAGTTAACACCGGTATAGCTCCAGGTTCCGGCACGGTTAATGACATAGTTTTGAGATATAATATGAGTATTAATTCAAATCTCAATTTTACTTTTGATGTTGAACAACAAACATTCAATGAAATTAATCATCCAAATGTAGTACATCCAATTAAACCGCCTGCCGTACTAATACACCCAAGACCATCTGGAGGTCAACCTGCTGTTCCAAATAATATTTCCAACAGTATTAATCTTGTTGTCATGGCAGAAGGGTTTCGTGCAGATCAAATGCGTTATTTCCGCAGTTATGTTGAAGATGCTTTTGCCAGTGTTGCAAATTTTAACTTAACCTTGAATCAATTTGGACATGAACATCAGAATAATACATTTTTTTCAAGGCATTGGGAAGACAATATAAATGTGTTTATGTTCGAAACAATTTCACCACAGGCTGGAATTGGACATGATGTTATGAGCTATTTTAATGTACATCACCAAATCCGTAATCGTACAAATATGAATAGGATGCATGAAGTTGTAAATGTTGCACATAACCGTCTTCGTAATACAGCCTATCATCAGCATTCTCTTCCTCCTGAACATGTTGATGCATACATTATACTGGTTAATGATCAAACTATTACTTCATATACAAATTTTCATAGAGCGGTGAGCTTCCCTCGGAATAGTCAACCTGTTACTTACGTTATTATTCGAGCACCGGTTGGGCATCCTGTTCGGCACAATGTGGGTGACAATAATTTTCATCAGTTCGTTGAGACGCATAAAATAGGGCAATTGTTAGCCACTGCAATGGCGAGTCTCTTCCCTGAAGAGCAAGGCACTTGGAATAACGCTCCTCAATATCATAGGTCATTTAGAAATATTAGCAATATTGATCCTATTTTTTCTAAATGGCGGAGAATGTGGGAGAACCCAGATTTTAGAATACCAGAAGAATGGTGGCTATTGCGAGACGATGACCATAGGCTAAGCGGAAATATTAGAAACCCTTGGTTCATAGATATAGGGACGAGAAATCAACTATTTATTCCTTCAAGAAATTGTGTAATGCGTGGTAATGTAGAAGTTACTACGGGTACCCAATTTTGCCCTGTTTGTACATACCATCTTGAAGGCAGTTTTAGAACTCGTATGGGTATCATCCCGGCTCAAGATCCGCGTTTTAATGGTCATGATATTACTACTTACGAATGGCGTGGCTTTTCTATTCAAAATTTTATGAACGATGATTTTGGTATAATACCAGTTTTTGAAGACCCTGTAGAATTTGTAGCAGTCGGGTAATGGCAGATTTGCTTTTTCAACTGATGGAATCTTTTGGAATGAAATGATTGTTCCTGAATCTTGGAATGGTATCACTCACGGCAACGGCAGATGGGTAGCAGTTGGCGATAACGGCACAATGGCACATTCAGACGACGGCATTACATGGAGTCAAATAACTGTGGGTGATAGAAACTGGAGGGATATTAGCTACGGCAATGGCAGGTTCATAGCAGTTGGCGGAAGTAACAGAATAATGTATTCCACTAATGGCATAAATTGGTCTTTTGTAAACTTTACAGGGCTTTGGTCGGGTATAACTTACGGCAACCGCAGATGGGTAGTAGTCGGAGACAATAGCAGAACGGCATACTCTGACAATGGCATAAACTGGATTCAAATAAACGTAAGTAATTGGAATTGGAATGCTGTTACTTACAGCAACGGTAGATGGGTAATGGTCGGGGAAGGTGGCTTGATGGCACATTCAACAGATGGTATCGGCTGGTTTCCAATGGTTGTAGGTGGTATGGAATGGAGTGATATCACTTACGGCAATGGTAGATGGGTAGCAGTTGGTGAAAACGGCAGAATAGCGCATTCCACCACCGTCCTCAATTGGTCTCAAGTAACCGTGGGCACTGAATCTTGGTCGAGTGTCACTTATGGCAATGGCAGATGGATAGCAGTTGGTACAAACGGTAGAATGGCACATTCCACTGATGGTATCAACTGGAATCAAATAACCGTGGGAACTGAAAATTGGCGAGGTGTCTTTTCTGTCAGCAACTAAGTTGATTGCTCATTTGCATGGAAATATGTTAATATAAAATCACTCCGATTCCCTTCGGCTAAAGGCGCAAAGCCCATGCCGTTTGGAACGATAGAGTACAAATAGAAATGTTTGTGCTTACCATTTGTGAAGGAGAAAAAAATGAAGAAAACTCTTCTTATAGGTTTGCTCGCTATCTTTTTGATAGCCGGTCTTTTACTTATCGTTTTCGGTGCGCGGGACGTGTCACGCGAAGCTGATCCAATTCAAGACAGAATCACGCTGGCTACAACCACAAGCACAGAAGATTCCGGCTTGCTGGAATTTATCCTGCCTGTATTCACCCGGCAAACAGGATGGCAAATTGATGTAGTCGCAGTGGGAACAGGAGCGGCTTTACGCATGGGGCGTGACGGCGATGCTGATGTGCTTTTGGTTCACGCAAGAAATGACGAAATCCGTTTTATACAAGACGGCTACGGAGCAGTTCGCTATGATGTAATGTATAATGATTTTCTTGTCGTAGGTCCGCAAGACAGTGCGATAGCTCATAACAGCGATGTTCTGCAAACCTTCAGGGAAATCGCTTCAAGGGGGCTTCCATTTGTTTCGCGCGGAGATGACTCGGGAACTCACAGAATGGAACTCTCTCTTTGGAGTGCCGCCGGAGTTGACGTAAGAGCCTTGCCGGATTATTTCGCCGTAGGGCAGGGTATGGGCGCAACATTACAAATGGCTTATGAGATGAATGCTTATACCCTTACCGACAGAGCGACATGGCTGATTCTAACAAGAGATCACCGTATTTCCATGCCTGCGGTTTGTGAAAAAGCAGAAGAATTATTAAATTATTACGGAGTAATCCTTGTAAACCCGATCCGGCATCCGTTTATAAATGTCGAAGGCGGACAGGCTTTTATTAACTGGATAATCAGCGATTACGCTCAAGAGTTAATAGGACAATACGGACTTGCTGAATTCGGCGGAGCATTATTTACACCTAACGTAGGCGCAAATTAACTGGTTTAGTTTTGACATTATCTGGTTTTTTAATTTTTAATTCTGAAACGCTTGGAATTATTTGGACTACTCTAAGAATGTCGTTCGCCTCAACTTTAATATCAACTTTTCTTGGAATGATATTCGGCCTGCTCCTGGAGTCTTACAATTTTTTTGGAAAACGTGTAGTTGTCAGAATTTGCCGGACTTTGATGGCAACGCCTCCTGTTGTCGCAGGGCTTGTTGTGTATCTGCTGCTTATGCGGCAAGGCCCGTTTGGAGCTTTCGGGCTTTTGTTTACTGTTCAGGCTATGGTAATTGCGCAAGTTTTATTGATAACTCCGATAATAACAGGATTGGTTTATACCTATTCTGTTCGAAGCGCTCCCACAATCAGAATGTTCGCAAAAACAATGGGAGCGTCGCAGGTTCAAACAATGTTTCTTTTTTTAAAAGAAATGAAGGGCGAGTTTTATTTTGTAGTAATAGCAGCTTTCAGCAGAGCTATAAGCGAGGTTGGAGCTGTAATGATTGTCGGCGGCAACATTCAACACAGGACAAGAACGATGACAACAGCTATTACAATGCTCAGAAATGTCGGGGATTTTAGTCAGGGTATTACTTTGGGAATTATGCTTTTAACAATTGCGTTTATTCTTCAATCGCTTTCGGATTTGTTTCATAAACCGCCGCAAAACGAAGAAAATTTTTAACATTTTTAAAGGACTATAAATTGGTTTTAACGGCTGTAGAAAAAAAATTTAGCGGCTTTAATCTTAATATCGAAAAATTGGCGATTTCCAAACCGGGGATTTACGGTCTTGTCGGCTGTAACGGCTGCGGAAAATCTACACTGGCAAAAATCATGGCAGGGCTTTTAAGACCTGATAGCGGCAGGATTGACTCAGAAGGCCTGACATCAAGGGATATAACTTTTCTTGGGCGTAAACCATACATGATGGATGATACGGTTTATAACAATCTTGTATATCCTCTGAAATTGCGAAATACAGCCATCGATAAAAACAAAATAGAATTGTTCATTGACAAAATGAAATTATCAAATCGTATAAAACAAAGGGCAAAAAGTCTTTCAAGCGGCGAGCAGCAAAAATTAAGTTTTTTAAGAGCTGTTATTTTTAAACCTAAATTAATTATAGCCGATGAAGCCATGACAGCGATGGATTTGGACAGCCTGGATTTGTTCGAAAAGACAATCATCGAAGAACAGAAAAATGAAAATTCTATATGGATTATTATCAGTCATCAAATACCTCATATACGATTTTTGTGCGATTATATATATTTTATGTATGACGGCAAAATAGAGTACGAAAACAATGCCCATGATTTTTTCACAAAAAACAACAATCCGCTTGTCAAACAATACCTTCGTACTTACAATTAGGAGAAAAGATAAAATGAAACTGTTAAAAGTTGATACAATTGACGAGGCTCAAAAAAAAGTTTTGGGCTGTATAAAAAAAATACCAATAAAAACAGAAACAGTTTCTCTTGACAAGGCGTGTAATCGCATTCTTGCGGAGGATATTTTCTCTCCATGTGATGTTCCGTCTTTCCGCAAATCAACTGTAGACGGTTTTGCCGTAATTGCGGAGAATACGACAGGAGCTGGGGAGTTAAATCCCGTATTGTTAAAACAGATCGGCTCTGTATCAATTGGCAAACGTGCCTCGCTTGAAAGTTTTTCAATTAACTCAGGCGAATGTGTGTATGTTCCGACAGGCGGTATGATTCCTGACGGTGCTGACGCCATGATTATGATTGAATATACCGAGCTGATTGAGCAAGACAAAAACCCAAACGAACATTTTATCGCTGTTTCTGAGACTGCAGCTTTTGGACAGGGGATCGTTGGAATAGGCGAAGATATTCGGAGTGGAGAATTGCAGCTAAAAATTGGACGCTGCCTTCGCCCTCAGGAAATTGGCGTTCTGGCGGCGATTGGGATTACAACAATTTCTGTTTTTGTTCCGCTCTCTATCAGTATTATTTCTACCGGCGATGAAATTGTTTTGCCGGATACTGAGCCGTCACTTGGAGAGGTTCGTGATGTTAATACCTTTACTATTAAAAGTTCAGCCGAAAAAAACGGGTTTAAAGTGGTTTCAAGTCAAGCGCTGGCTGACAATATGGAGCGTTTGGAAAATGCCGCAAGAGAAGTTATGGGTTTAAGTGATATTGTAATAATTTCCGGCGGAAGTTCTCAAGGCGAAAAAGACTTTACCGCAAAAATCATTGAAAACATAGCCAAACCGGGTGTTTTTACTCACGGACTTGCTCTAAAGCCCGGAAAACCTACAATTTTAGGGTGGGATGAAGAAAGTAAAACTTTATTCGCAGGGCTTCCGGGACACCCTGTTTCAGCCATAATTGTATTTGAACTCCTGTTAGGTTCGTTAACCCAAAAAGACAGCTGGTTAACGAACCTTCCGATTCCCGCCCAAACTTCAGCTAATATTCCGGGAGCGCCAGGAAAAACTACAATTCAGCCGGTGATTCTTACATTAAAAAACAAGGCTTACTTTGCGGAGCCTGTGTTCGGAAAATCTGCGGCGATTTCAGCCTTAACAAAAGCTGATGGATACATCATAATCGAACAAAATAAAGAAGGACTGGAGAAAGGCCAACAAGTACTTGTTTACCTTTTTTAAATTTTCTAAAGGATTAAAATGTCAAAGAGAAATGTATATTTAACAAATGTTCCTCCGAAGGAAGCTCTTGCAAAATATTTTGCGTCACTGCAAAACTGTTTAATGCCAAAGTATGAAAAAATCTCCGTAACAGAAAGTTTCGATCGCATAACGGCTAAGGCAGTTAATGCTGAATGTTGTTTGCCTTTGTTCAATTCTGCGGCGATGGACGGAATTGCTGTCCGAGTATCTTCTACGCTTGGGGCAAATGAATCAAACCCTGTTAGACTTTACGCCAAAAAAGATTTTGTTTATGTAAATACAGGAGAGCCGGTTTATTCTCCTTATGATGCTGTAATCATGATAGAAGATTTAATTCAGATTGATGAAGACAGTTCCTGCAAAATATTAGCAGGAGCTGTTCCAAACCAGCATATAAGACTGAGAGGAGAAGACATCACAGAAGGAGAGATGATTGTTCCGCCAAAACATAAAATCAGACCGATTGACATTGGAGCGCTTCTTTGCGGCGGGATTACTGAAATTGAAGTTTATACTAAACCAAATACGGCGATTCTTCCAACTGGCAGCGAAATCATTGAAGCGGGAGTTACTCCCAAAGACGGTGCGATAATCGAATCAAACTCACAGATGTTTGCCGGAATGGTAACTCACTCAGGCGGTAAAGCTTTTTGTTTTAAACCTATTCCTGATACTTTGGAACTTCTGAAAAAAACGATTCAAAATGCGGCCAATGAATACGATTTAGTGATAATAAACGGGGGCTCCAGTTCAGGCGAAAAAGATTACACAGTACAAGCGTTACACGAAATTGGAGAAGTCATTGTTCACGGTACGGCAATGAAACCGGGAAAGCCTGTAATTTTGGCTATCGTTAACAATAAACCTGTTATTGGTACGCCGGGTTATCCTGTATCAGCGTATCTTTCTTTTGTAACTTTTATCCAGCCGGTTTTATCGTTTCTTAGCGGCAGGCATATTTCTTCGGTGCAAAAAATTGAGGCTGTCTTGTCTAAACGAATTGTTTCTTCGCTAAAAGCGTGCGAATACGTAAGAGTTAAAATTGGCAGGGATGGAGACAATTTTACAGCGTCACCGCTTGCCAGAGGAGCCGGGTCTGTGATGTCATTAGTCAAAGCCGATGGATTTTGCGTAATACCTCAAAAAAGCGAAGGTATCGAAGCCGGCGAGACTGTCATGATTGAATTATTGCGCTCTCTGGAAGAAATTGAATGTACTTTATCAACAAATAATATTATGGAGATTTTATGAACAGTGAATTATCTCATTTTGATTGTAACGGCAATGCTGTTATGATGGATGTCTCAGGAAAAACTATAAGCCGCCGCACTGCTGCCGCAAAGGGAAGTATCGTCATGAGCGAACAGGCTTTGAAGTCAGTGTGTGAAGGAACTTCCAAAAAAGGCGATGTATTTGGAACCGCAAGAATTGCGGGGATCATGGCGGCAAAGAAGTGCGCTGATCTTATTCCTCTGTGCCATACGCTGAATTTAGAAAAATGCACGGTTGATTTTACTGTTAATAAAGACAAAAACGAAATTGAATGTTTTTGTGAAGTGTTGCTTAACGGGAAGACAGGAGCCGAAATGGAAGCACTAACAGGAGTGTCTGTCTCGCTTTTGGCAATTTACGATATGTGTAAATCCATTGATAAAGCAATGGTAATCGGCAATATAAAACTTATTAAAAAAAGCGGCGGAAAAAGCGACTATAAATGTTAGTTGATTCATTCGGAAGAAAGCTCGATTATTTAAGAGTTTCAATAACAGACAGGTGTAATCTTCGCTGTTTTTATTGTATGCCTTCGCAGGGAGTGCCGCTGAAGCAGCATAACTCTATTCTTCGATTTGAAGAAATCATAAAAATTATAAAAATAATGGCAGATTTGGGAATAAGTAAAGTCAGAATTACAGGCGGAGAACCATTGGTACGCAAGGGGATACCATCTTTTTTTAATAGTATAAAAAGTATTAAAGGAATTGAAACTTTCTCTTTTACAACTAACGGGCTGCTACTGGGATCATACCTTGACGAAACAGAAGTTTTATGCGAAGACTCTTTGCCAAACAGCGTAAATATCAGTTTAGATTCGTTAGACAACTTGCGCTATAAAAAAATCACACGCAGTGAAGACAGCAATCCCGAAGTAATCACCGCAAATATTGATCGCCTGTTAAAAAAAAACGTAATGGTAAAAATAAATTCTGTTATTATCAAATCTGTTAATGAACAAGACATACTGCCTCTGGCAGCTCTTGCAAAAGATAAAAACATTGCTGTCAGATTTATCGAGCTTATGGCAATTGGCAGGGCGAGCTCTAAATACAAACCGGTTTATGCCGCAGAAATAGCGGATTTGATCCAAAAAAAATACGGAAATTTTACGCCTTATTCAGACTCTATTGGCAGTGGCCCGGCGGTATATTACAACCTTCCTGATTTTAAGGGAAAGATTGGATTTATAAACCCTGTAACAAAAAATTTTTGCAAAACCTGTAACCGCCTTCGCCTTACATCTGACGGTTTTTTAAAACTTTGCCTTGCAAATAACACGGAAATTGATTTAAAAAAAATGTTACGCGGCGATTTTAGTGAAATAGAATTTATCAATAGTATAAAAGAATATATTTTAGAAAAACCTCAGTTTCACAATTTTTCTGATACTATTTGTTCCTCCAAAAACAAACACCAATCCATGTCAAAGATAGGCGGATAAACCTAGCCGCAATGACAAGTCCCCGATATAATAAACTATGCCAAAAATAATAGCTGTCTGTATAAGCCCTGAAAAAGGTACACCAAAACAAAATGTAAAAACAGCCGAGTTTGCCGCAGAGTTTGGGATAATAAATGACGCTCACGCCGGGAATTGGCACAGACAAGTAAGTTTGATTTCACTTCAAAAAGTTGAAGAGTTCCGCGCGAAGGGGGCAAAAATTGAAGACGGCGCTTTTGGAGAAAATCTCATTGTTGACGGGATTGATTTTCGAAGTTTGCCTGTTGGAGCTCGTCTTAAATGTAACGAAGTAATACTGGAAATAACCCAAATAGGGAAAGAATGTCACAGTCATTGCGCAATTTATGAAACAATGGGTGATTGCATAATGCCAAGAGAAGGCGTCTTTGCCAAGGTTTTAAAAGGCGGGCTTTTAAGTGTTGGTGATGAAATGATTTTATTGCAATCAGATTTTTTGCCGGGAAATGCCCGCAGAGTTTGGATTATTACAGCGAGCGATAAAGGATTCAAAGGACAGCGAGAAGATATTAGCGGCACTGTCATTAACACGATTGCGATTAAAGCCGGTTATACAATAGCAGGTTCGACATTGCTTTCAGATGAACAAATCGATTTAGAAAATGAGCTAAAAAGAATATGCGATCAAAACCTTGCAGACCTTATCCTTACCACTGGAGGGACTGGTTTTTCTCCGAGAGACTCTATGCCGGAAGCTACGATGGCTGTTGCCGAGCGGCTGGTTCCGGGAATAGCGGAAGCCTTGCGGGCGCAAAGCATGACTTTTACTAAAAGGGCGATGTTAAGCAGGGCAGTTTCGGCAATTCGTGGTAAAACACTTATAGTTAACCTGCCCGGAAGCCCAAAAGCGGTTCGGGAAAATCTTGAATTTATAATTGACGAACTGGGGCATGGTCTGGATATTCTTACCGAAAAAGATTATGAATGTGCCGCCGCAAATTTAAATTTGTGTCATTGATTATTCTTTTAGTTTAAACCATAATAAATCATGCCAAAAATACTAAAACCAAAAGAAATGAGAAAATGTCTTGGTTGTTTTGCCTGCATGAATGTTTGTTCGGTAATAAATCAAAATAACCATTCTCTTATCAAAAGCGCAATCAGAGTAAGAACTTCCGGCGGTATGTCGGGTAATTTCATCGCTATAGTTTGCCTTGGCTGTGAAGAGCCGGCGTGTATGGAAATATGCCCAACCAATGCTCTTGAAAAACGAAAAGGCGGCGGCGTTATTGTAAAAAAAGAAAAATGTATAGGCTGCCGAAAGTGTGAAGAGGCGTGCATTGTAAGCGCTGTCAATTTTGACGAAGAAACAAAAACGCCTATCATCTGCAGCCACTGCGGATTATGCGCCCGTTACTGTCCTCATGAATGTCTTATAATGATTGAATCAAAGGAGGGGAACTGTGCTTAACGTAAGATTTATTAAAGTTCTTTATATTGATCTTGAAACTGAAAAAATCAGAATTGAACAAAGAGATGATTTAATGCCTTATCTTGGCGGAGTGGGAATCGCCAGTAAACTATTGCAGGAAAATTTAGATCCGAATTTTGAGGCGACTTCTCCCAAACAGCCAATTGTATTCGCCATTGGCAGCGGAGCCTATATCTTCCCGGTACTTTCAAAAACAGTTGCGATGTTTGTTTCTCCTCTCACAGGCGAGCTTGGCGAAAGTTATGCCGGAGGCAGAATGGCAATGTCGCTTTTAATGGCGGGATATGACGCACTGGTTCTTACAGGCAAAGCAAAAAAACAAAGCTATCTGTCTATTTCTACAAACAACATTGCAGTTAAAGATGCCCGGGCAATGTGGGGATTGCCTGTCGGCGAAACTGGCCGTGCGATCCGTGACAATGAGTTTAACGGCGGGCTTTCCGGCGGCAAAAGATCGATCATTCGCATTGGGCAGGCGGGAGAAAATGGCGTTGCTTTTGCGTGTGTTTGTGTTGATACCTACCGCCATTTTGGAAGAATGGGGCTTGGCGCTTGCATGGGAAACAAAAATCTTAAAGCTATTTCTATTTACGGCAATCGATCAATTCCTGTTTTAAATCCAAAACAATATTTTAAAGTCTACAAAGATATTTACAAAAAATGCACCAGTACTGACATGATGGCTAAATATCACGATATAGGTACGCCTGTAAATGTAATTCCGTTAAACAAAGCCGGAGCTCTTCCAACTCTGAATATGCAAAAAACATCATTTGAACACGCGGAAAATATCAGCGGGGAAGCTTTTGCCGAAAAAAACCTTGTGCGTAAAATGGCCTGCACTGGCTGTCCTGTCGGCTGTATCCACATTGGAATGTATCGCCGTGAATTTGATAAAGGTCATGAATACGAAGCTATCAGCGTAGCGTATGATTTTGAGTTGATATTCGCTTTAGGCACTTTTCTTGGAATTAAAACAACTGATGAGATTCTTGCCATAATCGAAGAAGTCGAAGAATACGGTCTTGACGCAATGAGCGCAGGAGTTTGTTTGGGTTGGGCGACAGAAGCTTTGGAACATGGTTATATCACAACAGAAGATACTCTGACAGAACTAAAATTTGGAGAGCCGGAAGGTTATATAAAAGCTATTGAATACCTTTCCACCGGGGTAAATAAATTTTACAAAACTCTTGGCAAAGGAAGCCGTTACGCTGCAAGAAAATACGGCGGTGAAAATTTTGCGATGCAAGTCGGCGGCAATGAAATGGCGGGGTATCACACAGGTTACGGTTCGCTTGTAGGAGCTGCAGTAGGAGCGAGACATTCCCACCTTTGCAACGGCGGTTACGGTATCGATCAAACAATGAAAGAATTCGATGAAGACATTTTAGTAGACAAACTTTTTGAGGAAGAATGTGAGAGGTGTATGACAAACTCTCTTGTTATGTGTCTTTTTGCCCGCAAAATTTATGACAGGCAAACCATCCTTGAAGCGCTCAATTCCATCGGTTGGAATCTTACAAATGATGATTTAACGGCCATAGGCAAACGTATCTATCAAACAAAATTACAAATAAAAAACACCCTTGGTTTTCAGCAAAAAAGTATTAAACTGCCTAAGCGATTTTTTGAAACGCCAAGTATGCAAGGTCAGCTTGACGAAGAAACTGCTTACAGAATGATCCGCAAATACACAGAAAAAACCGAGGCGCTGCTTAGGGAAAATTTGTAGGTTATGGACGAGCGTTATTCCAGGCAAATCTTAATTAACCAAATCGGAGAGGCCGGACAGAAAAAACTCAGCCGTTCGTCTGTTTTTGTTGTGGGGGCAGGGGGCTTGGGCTCCCCTGTCTTAACGTATCTAACTGTTATGGGTATAGGACATCTTGCTTTTATCGACTCAGATATTGCGGCGGAATCAAACCTTAACCGCCAATTTTTGCATCACACAGAAGACATAGGGCGCAAAAAAACAATTTCCGCTTTGGAAAAGCTTAACAAACTAAACAATAAGATAGATATAAAAGCGCATAACGAACGGCTGACCGACAAAAATGCCCAAGCCTTTTTTAACGGGTACGACATTGTAATTGGCGCTGTAGACTCTTTTGAAACACGCTTTGTAATCAACAAAGCCTGTGTATCGTTAGATATTCCGTACTTTGACGGCGGCATAAATGGTTTTTCGGGAATTATTATGTTTTCCCATCCGCCAAATACGCCTTGCCTAAATTGTGTTTTTCCGAAAAAAAAGAAAACTAACGAACCTGTTGGAGTTTTTGGCGCTACAGCGGGTGTTATAGGTACGATTCTTGCCAACTGCTCGGCGCTCTGGTTATTGGGAGTGCCAAATCCTGTTGAAAATCGGCTGATAATGTACGATGGCCTTAACATGAAGATCGATCATATCGATATTAAACGAGACGAAAATTGCGAAGTTTGCCGTTAACTGCTTTGGCTTGCGGGTTAACAAAAAAAAGGGAGTTACTGAATGGAAGTAAATTTTTACGGAAAAATTCTTGAGTTTACAAATGGGGAAAAATCACACGAGCTAAATGATTGTTCCAATATACAAGAACTTATTGAAAAACTCGCCTCTTTTTACGGAGAGAAATTTAAACAATTTTTAATCGGAGAGAACACCTGTTTTTTTCTTGTTAATGGAAAAGGAATAATGATGACTGGCGGGCTTGAGACAAAGCTAACCTCTGGTGATAAAGTTGAAGTGCTGCCTTTTGCTGACGCAGGGTGATTTGTTTTGACAGACGCGGGACTCGAACCCACCACCTTCAGCTCCGGAGGCTGACGCTCTATCCAGATGAGCCAGTCTGTCTTTAGAACAAGTTTATTGTACGTTTTATTGGCTATTTGTGTCAATTGTAGCGTGTTCCGAAACTGAAGTTTCCGAACAACTCTAAAGTAGCTTGACTGTATTTGGAAAGTCAACAATAATTGATTCAGGAGTATGTTATTAAAATAGAACTTTTTACATTTTGTGATTTCGCTCAGGAGAATAGCGGAAAATTAACTGTCGTAGGGACTTTCGACAACATAATTTCACGGAACTTCCCATGCGTTCATCCTCAGTTATCGGTTGTTATCCGTGTCCGTTTTGATATTTGGGAATTTGGAACCCACTCGTTCCGAATAGAAACACGCGATCTTGAAGGCGATATGAACATGGAAACTATTAAAGGCAACATCGAAGTAAAAGGGGTTGGAAATGCGTCGGCGGTTTCTCACCTTGTTTTTAGTATTTCAAATTTACATTTTAAGCAGCCGGCAGTCCTTAATTTGACTCTTTTTATAGGTGATAAAGAATTGGGGTCAATTCCGTTGTATGTAAAAAAAGCTTAAACTTTGTCGTTACGTGACATCAGTAAAAAATCAACAAATACCAAGGCTGTCATGGCTTCTACAACAGGGGCGGCTCTCTGCACAATTGAAGTGTCATGCCGGCCTCTAATTTGGATTTCTTTTACATTGCCGTTTATATCCAACGCTCTTTGAAGCAAGGATATTGAGGGAGTTGGTTTAAAAGCGGCGTTAAAAACAACCGGCTGCCCGGTTGAGATTCCCCCCAATATGCCGCCGCAATTATTGGAAGTTATTTTACCGTCAATGTCCGGCGCATCGTTGTTTTCGCTTCCTAACATTTTGGCTGAGGCAAAACCTGCACCAAATTCAATGGCTTTACACCCTCCGATTGACAAGATAGCGGCGGCAAGGCGGGCGTCAAGTTTGTCAAATACAGGCTGTCCTAAGCCTGCTCGAACTCCGGCAGCTTCACAGCGGATGATACCCCCTGAGCTGTCTCCAAGAGAGTGTGCCTCATCGGCACTAAGTGCGGAAAAACTTTTTGCGTTTATCGAAATGCCATACAACGCAAGAAGTTTTTTTGCTATAGCGCCTGCGGCAACCCTGCTTACAGTTTCTCTCCCGGAGCTTCTTCCGCCGCCACGGTAATCTCGAAAACCATATTTTGCGTCCCAGCCAAAATCGGCGTGTCCCGGTCTGTATATGTTTTTTAATGAATCATATTCGCTTGAATCGTGATTTGTGTTTTGTATAATAATTGTGATGGGAGTTCCAAGGGTTTTTCCCTGAAAAACCCCTGAAACTATTTCCGGCTTATCGGCTTCATTTCTTGAGCCAAAAACGCCGCCCGGACGGCGGCGTATGAGCTCTTTTTCTATGTCAGAAACTTCGATCTCAAGACCGCCAGGGCAGCCGTCTATCACGCACCCCAAAGCGGTTCCATGAGATTCTCCAAAAGTAGTAACTTTAAAAGTTACGCCAAATGTGTTACCTGACATTTACAGTTCCGATTAATATATTTCTAATGTGTTTTAATCTTTACGCAGAAAAACGTGCTCAATATAATCTAATCCGGTACTGGTGCGATGTTCAAAGTTCATATTGTCAAAAAACACATTTGTCAAATCCCAACGGTTGTTAATTGCCCAAAATATACGGGGACTCAAAAGGTGAATTTTTGGAAGTTCATAAAGCAGAATTTCTTGAAATTCGTTCCAAATTGGCCATGCAAGTTCGTCGTCGTATGTAAATTTGCCTTCGTTGTAAAGCCAATCTATTCTGGCTTCCCATTCTGTCGCAGGCGTTACCTGATTTGGATGCCACATATGAAGGTTGCCGGATGAAGGCCAGACATTAGATCCCTGACTGGGGAAAACCTGACTGCCCGAAAGACCCATTATCATTGATTGCCATTCAAACGTTGTCATAAGCTGTTCAACAAGCATTTGGAAATCTATTACTCGTACATTTAACCTGATACCAACGCTGTCAAGCTCATCGGCGATAATGGTCGCAATATCCATCAATGCGGCGCTTTCGGTTCTGATTGAAAGATCAAATTCGATAGGGCGATTATCCCAATCACGCATAGTACCGGCAGAATCTCTGTTTATTCCGATAGAAGAGAGCAGGGCGATGGCTCGCTCCTGG
The DNA here is from genome assembly GCA_009785545.1 of Treponema sp. GTDB lineage: Bacteria > Spirochaetota > Spirochaetia > Treponematales > Breznakiellaceae > WQXQ01. The sequence goes on from WQWD01000004.1 coordinate 22,892, forward strand.
TTAAATGTAAATCGATTTGTTATATCGGGGTTATAAAATCGATTTTGCGGCGGAAAAATGCGGAGCTGCGGCTCGGCAAGACCTCGGTGTACTTGATTGTTTATTCTTTCACGGTTAAGAAGGCTGCTCATCGCCTGGCGAAATTCACGCCGGGTAAACCACTCATATTGAGGGGTGTCACTCTGCGCAGGATTTTGGTTAAATGTCCAAAAACTAGTTTGTAACAGACCTTCGGAAGTAAAAACAGTATAGTCTTTGTCTCTTGGGTGAATCAAAACGGGAACATCTTCCGAGCGCAATGCGTATGAATCAATACTTCCTCGTTGAAATAAAAGCAGCCTTGTAATTTCACTGGGAACTATGCGCATTATCAATTCTTCGGGATAAGGAACAGAAACGCCGTAAATATTTCTTCTCCAGTAATTAGGGTTACGCCTGTATACAAGCCTTTGTCCGGGAGAGTATTCAACTAAAAACCATGCTCCCATAGAGGGGATTGTACGAGGGTCAACCGCCACGCTGTGAAGGTTTCTGACAGCTTCAGCGCCTCCCTCTAATTTTGCCGGTTCAAAAATATGGCGCGGTCCGAATCTCATATTGACTGCTAAAAAGGGATCAGCTACAATTCTTGGAAAAGTAAAATAAAATGTAAGATCATCAATTCTTGAGATAGTAATACGCCTTTCTGAGCCGTCTGGCATTATTACAAATTGTCCAAAAAGCCCAGAGCTCTGCATTGCAGGATCGCCCTGTATTTCATCATACCAAAAAATAACATCATCGCTTGTAACTCTTACTGTTCTGATTTCACCATCAGTGTAATCTTGCCTTCCGCGTGAAAACAAATTCCTGAAAAATCGAGTAAAAGCGTTTCCTCTTCTGTCGAGTCCCGGATAATAACTCCAGTAAAGATCATCACGTAAGGTTAGAATAACTTGTAAGGTTCCATTTTCCTCATCAATGACAACTTCAGGAGACGCTAAGCGAGGCATCCATTCATTGGTGGCAGTATCGTAATGTAAAAGAAGACCGCCCTGCATTCGGTCTACTACCTCTCTGGTTACATTGTCCTGTTCCGCTATCAAAAAGTTAAAACTTTTTGGGTCAGAAGGCATTGCTCCAAACCAGGTGCCGCCGACGACTCCGGGCTGAAATTCCCATTCCTGCCAAGGCCTTTCTACAGTCAGCGCAAGCAGTTCTGCGAGTCCTTCCGCAGTGAAGCCTTCAAGTTCTTCTAAGGTAAATTCTTCATGCCTGGCGCAGGAAAAAAACAATAAAAGACAAAGAATTGTTAGGATTATTGATATTTTTTTCATGGATTAATTATGGGGTAAATCATAATTTTAGTCAATTACAGTTATCTGTACACAGTAATTTGTACAAATTTATTTGTGCAAATTTATTTGCAATTACTCCCATAACCCTGTAGACAAATAACGTTCCCCTGTATCCGGCAGAACAACCACAATTATTTTCCCAACGTTCTCCGCTCTGGAAGCAATAACCAGTGCCGCTCCCAAAGCCGCTCCTGAGGAAATGCCTGCCAAAATGCCTTCTTCTTTGGCTAAACGGCGAGATAAACCTGCGGCTTCTTCTTCGGTAATTTGGATAACTTCGTCTACGACAGAAGTATCATATACACCGGGAATAAAGCCGGCTCCTATTCCTTGAATTTTGTGAGGGGCAGGCTGTCCGCCGGAAAGCACAGGCGAGGCAGCCGGCTCCACTGCGATTACTTTAACAGAAGGTTTTTTAGATTTGAGAAATCTTCCCGAGCCGCTTATTGTTCCGCCGGTTCCCACGCCGCCGACAAGAATATCAACTTTTCCGTCAGTATCATTCCAGATTTCAGGACCTGTTGTTTTTTCGTGAATGGCGAGGTTTGCCGGATTGTTAAACTGCATTGGCATAAATGCGTCAGGTGTAGAGGCCAAAAGCTCTTCGGCTTTTTCAATTGCGCCTTTCATGCCTAAAGCGCCGGCTGTTAACACAATTTCTGCCCCAAGCGCCCTAAGCAGTTTTTGCCGCTCTACGCTCATTGTTTCCGGCATGGTAAGCACGATTCTGTAACCCTTAACGGCAGCTACATAAGCCAGCCCAATTCCCGTATTACCGCTTGTCGGCTCAATTATCACCGCTCCGCTTTTTAATAAGCCGTCATTTTCGGCAGCTTCGATCATGGCAAGCCCGATACGATCCTTAACACTTCCCATCGGGTTAAAACTTTCCAGTTTAGCGTAGATTACTGCACCTGTATTATTAATTTTGTTAATTTTAACTAAAGGCGTATTTCCAATTAAATCTGTTATGTTGTTTGCCGTCATAAACTAAACTTCCAGCGCAAAACGTAAATCGTCAATTATATCATCAATGTGCTCAGTCCCAATAGAAAGCCTAATCGTATTTGGTTTAATTCCGCAATTTAGAAGTTCTTGCTGTGTCAACTGAGCGTGAGTAGTTGACGCCGGATGAATCACAAGCGATTTTACATCCGCAACATTCGCAAGAAGCGAAAATAATTCAAGTTTTTCCGTAAAGTTTTTAGCGCTTTGCACATCACCTTTGATTTCAAAAGAAAAAATTGATCCCGCTCCTTTTGGGAAATAACGTTTATACAACCCATGGTTCCCGTGGCACGATAGGGAAGGGTGGTTTACCTTTTCTACCTGAGAGTGGTTATTCAAAAATTCTACAACTTTAAGAGCGTTTTCTACATGGCGTTCAACTCGCAGTGACAGGGTTTCAAGTCCTTGTAAAAACATAAAGGCGTTAAACGGCGAAAGGCAGGCTCCAGTGTCACGTAACAGAGTCACACGAGCTTTTATAATGTACGCCATATTTTTTGCGGCTTCGGTAAAAACAACACCATGGTAACTGTCGTTTGGTTTTGAAAGCCCCGGAAATTTGTCATTGGCTGCCCAGTCGAATTTACCGCTGTCGATGATCACTCCTCCGATTGATGTGCCGTGCCCTCCGATAAATTTTGTCGCTGAATGTATAACAATATCCGCTCCATGTTCTAAAGGTCTTAACAAATACGGAGTGGCGAATGTGTTATCGGCAATTACAGGAATGCCATGTTTGTGAGCGATGGCGGAAACCGCCTCAATATCAATTATACTTGAATTTGGGTTGCCGAGAGTTTCAAAAAACACAGCTTTAGTGTTTGGCTTGATCGCTTTTTCAAAATTAGCCGGATCACTTCCGTCAACAAATGTTGTTTCAACACCCATATCTTTGAATGTATGGGCAAACAGATTGTAAGTTCCGCCGTAAATTTGCGTATCGGCGATTATATGATCGCCTGCTTTAGTAATATTTTGTATCGCCATTGTAGACGCAGCCTGCCCGGAAGCCAACGCAAGAGCTGCCACGCCTTTTTCTAATGCCGCTATGCGCTTTTCAAAAACATCCCATGTGGGGTTCATAATTCTTGTGTAGATATTCCCCATCTCTGTCAAAGCAAAACGATCCGCCGCAGATTTAGCGTTTAGAAAAACGTAAGATGTGGTCTGGTAAATCGGCACGGCTCTTGAATCAGTTGTCGGATCGGGAGTTTCCTGCCCGGCATGAACCTGCATTGTTTCAAATCGATAATTTTTATTCGCCATATCCTCTCCTTGGGGTGGTGTCAGTCACCCATTTTAAGATGATTGCAAGATTCTGTCAAATGGGACTTTTCTCTCACTGCCTGTCAAAAGTTTCACCGCAAGAGCTGTCGGGAATGTTGATGTAAAACAATCACCGTACAAGCACTTGGCGGCAAGTTGGGAAATACGGCTTGCAGCAAGAATATATGTAAGTTATACTAAGTTATGCTTCCAGATATAGTTTGTAGACCTTCTGCTTTCAAGCATGATGTTACAGAAGCAGATATAAAATGGGCTTTTACTACTGCAGTATACGATCTTCCTGATGAAGACGATGAAGAGAAGCGTTTTCTTATAGGTTTCAACACCAAAGGAAACCCTCTTGAAATAATGTATAATGAATTAGATGATGGTAAAGTCCATGTATTTCATGCAATGCCTTTGAGGGATATTTATATTCCATTGATGTATGGTTAGGAGAAAATTATGAAGACAATGACCGATGAAGAAGCCGATGCTTTAGATGAATATTACACAAAGAACCCGCCAAGAGTAGACCCGAGTAAAAATGGTGGTTTTGCGAAAAAATCATTCAAGTTAGTAGCTATCGATAATATTTGTGCTGATTACTTGATGACTAAAGCATTATCAGATCATAAAACCCCGGATCAGGTTATAAACGAGATAGTAAGAGAGCGTATTGCTGCCGCAATATAGCTTTTACGAACATTTTATGCACAAGATATTCCCCCATATTGTTAAGTAAATAACAATCATAGTATAGTAAAAATGCCCTCTGTTAACACTTGTGGAAGTTTTTTTGTTATGCATAAAGACAAATTAGGAGACAAACATGAAGAAATTGGTTTGCGGAATCATCTTGATAGTTATGGCGGTATCATTGACCTATGCTCAACAATATTGCCCTGAAAGCGATTTTGAAACGGAACCCGTAAACGGCGGCGTATCGGTGCGTATTACACGTTACATTGGTACAAATCGGGACGTCAGAATTCCCTCTCAGATACGTGGCTTGCCCGTTACTCGTATTGGCAGCAGAGCGTTCTATAATAGTAATCTGACCAGCGTTACCATTCCTGACAGCGTTACTTACATCGGGCTTAATGCATTTACCTCCAACCAACTGACTGGTGTTATCATTCCTAACAGCGTTACTTACATCGGATGGGGTGCATTTCAGAACAACCAACTAACCAGCGTTATAATCCCGGACAGCGTTACTTCCATCGGGTTTAATGCATTTGCCTCCAATCAACTGACCAGCGTTATCATTCCTAACAGTGTTGCTCTCATCAGCAGCTCAGTATTTGAAAATAACCAACTGGCTGGTGTTTACATTCCTGACAGCGTTATTTCCATCGGGGATCTGGCATTTGCAAACAACCAACTAACCAGCGTTACTATTCCTGACAGTGTTACTTCTATCGGGGGTAGTGCATTTTCGAGGAATCAACTGGCCAGTGTTTACATTCCCAACAGTGTTACACATATCGGAGCAGTGGCATTTTATCGTAACCAACTAACTAGAGTTACCATTCCCAACAGCGTTACCACCATCGGGGGTATCGCATTCGCAAACAACCAACTTACCAGCGTTACCATTCCCAACAGCGTTACTTACATCGGGGCAGGGGCATTTGCGAGCAATCAACTTACCAGTGTTACCATTCCCAACAGCGTTACTTACATCGGATGGGGTGCATTTCAGAACAACCAACTAACCAGCGTTATAATCCCGGATAGCGTTACTTCCATCGGGCTTAATGCATTTACCTCCAACCAACTTACCAGCGTTACTATTCCGAACAGCGTTATTCACATCGGGCAAGCGGCATTTGCGAATAATCAACTGACCAGCATTACCATTCCGAACAGCATTACGCACATCCGGGGTAGTGCATTTTCGGGCAATCGACTGACCAGTGTTACAATTCCCGATACCGTTACTTCCATCGGGGGTAGTGCATTTTCGAGGAATCAACTGACCAGTGTTACAATTCCATACGCCGTTACTTCCATCGGGGGTATGGCATTTGCAGAAAACCGGCTAACCACTGTTACCATCCCCACCCGTACCGAAATACAAACAGGACAGCACGCCTCCTTCGACAGCGATGTTACGATAACCCGCCGATAACCACGTAAACACAACAAGAGAAAAAAGAAAAGGGCAAAACTGTTCCGTAGATCATGGTCGTAAACACGCCTAATTCACGACCATGAACACACTTAGCGTGCTACAAACCCCACAACAACAGGCAACAAAACTAACACTGAAGAAATACTTGTACAGGCAGGGCAAGGGCAGGCTCTCAGAAAAACATTTTCGCCGCTCCCCACGCAAGAGACACAGCAATTTAAAATACTTTCATTGAAATTCCAATTTATTCGAGGATTTTATATTTCCTGCTGAGGCTCTGGAGTGGACTCTTCGGCGAAGTTTTTCTGAGAGCCTGCCCTTGCCCTGCCTGTACAGTTTTTTCCGTGCTCCTAATTTGTTATCCTACGTCCTATTGTACTTCCCTTAATCTCTCGATATAATAAAACTACTATGAAATCACTTTTTCCTCCCGGCACAATTGGCATTATAGGCGGCGGACAGCTTGGCAATATGATGATCTACCGCTCCAAGAAGCTTGGATTCCGTTTCGCTGTTCTTGACAGAGAAGACGCTCCGGCAAAAGCGCTTTCTGATGTATTCATCGAAGGAAGCCTCAAGGATGCGGCGGCGTTGGAAAAGCTGGCCGAAGTGTCTGACATTCTGACATACGAAATCGAACACATTAACACAGACGCACTTGACGCCCTTTATTCACGAGGCGTTCAGTTGTACCCGTCGCCTGTTACCTTGCGTACCATTCAGGATAAACTCTTGCAAAAAGAGCTTTTTATCAAAAAAGGACTTCCAACAGCGCCCTTTTTTGTCGAAGAAAATCCGCTTACCGCTGATTTTTCCTCAAAAACATTTCCATTGGTACAAAAAAGCCGCAAAGAAGGCTACGACGGCAAGGGTGTAAAAGTTCTAAAAAATACGGCAGATCAGCCGATGAACGCCCCCTCAATTTTTGAAGAAATGGTCGATATTGATAAAGAGCTCGCTGTCATGGTTGCCCGTGGCAGAGACGGTTCTGTGAAGTCATTCCCTGTGGCGGAAATGGCGTTCAATCCCGATCATAACATCTGCGATACAGTCATCGCTCCCGCACGAATTGACGAAAAAACAGCCGCCCGTGCGACAGAGATTGCTGTCAGTATTGTTGAGGCGTTAGACGGCGTAGGTATCTTTGGTGTTGAATTATTCCTCGATAAACAGGGTTATATACTGTTAAACGAAGTCGCTCCACGCCCTCATAATTCAGGTCATTATACGATGGAAGGATGTGTTACCTGCCAATACGAACAGCACGTCAGAGCCATTACAGGGCTTCCCTTGGGAGACACAACTTTGGTACGCCCGTCAGTTATGGTTAACCTGCTCGGAGAGCCAGTTAACAAGGGGAAGGTTGTTCTTGACGGTTTTGAGGAATCTCTGAAAGTGCCAGGCGTTTCTATTCATTTGTATGGAAAGGCTGAAACCCGTCCGTTCCGCAAAATGGGGCATTTTACAGTTACTGCGGACACAATCGACGAAGCAATCAAAAATTCCGAATACATACGAGGTTTGCTGAAGATAAAAGGGGAAACAAAATGAAGGCAAAGAAACAGAGTTCCGTACCTCTTGTTGGAATTATTATGGGAAGCGACTCTGATCTTCCGGTTATGAAAGACTCGGCGGAAATTTTAAAAGAGGCCGGTATCCCCTACGAAATGACAATTGTGTCGGCGCATCGTACTCCAAAACGTCTTATGCAATACGCCCAAACCGCTTCAGAGCGAGGCCTTCAAGTTATCATCGCAGGAGCCGGAGGAGCTGCCCATCTTCCGGGAATGACGGCGTCAATTACAAACCTTCCTGTTATCGGCGTTCCTGTGAAGTCCGCCGCTTTTTCTGGGCTCGATTCACTTTTGTCAATTGTGCAGATGCCGGGAGGTATCCCGGTGGCAACGGTTGCGGTAAACGGCGCAAAAAACGCAGGGCTTCTTGCGATTCGTATTCTTGCCCTGCAAGATCAGAATATCGCAAACTGGCTTGAAAAATACATAAAAAATATCGAAGGTGAGGTTCTCAAAAAAGCAAAAAAAATGACGGCGGAATTCAGCACTTTAAGTATAATATAAATTCGGGAGAAATAAATGACAGATGAGCTTCAGGAAAAATGCGGTGTTTTTGGGATATACTCAAATGATCCTGAATACGATGTTGCTTCACAATGTTATCTCGCTCTCTATGCTCTTCAACACAGAGGGCAGGAAAGCTGCGGTATCGCTGTTTGTAACGACGGTCTTATGCGATACCACAATGATCTTGGATTGGTTCCCGATGTTTTTTCAAAAGAAATGCTGGAAAACTTGGGCAAAGGTAATATGGCTGTAGGCCATGTGCGTTATGCTCCTGTTGATCAGCGAAACCGTTCCAATTCTCAGCCGCTTGTTGTACGGCACATGAAAGGTTCAATTGCCATAGCTCATAACGGAAGCCTTACAAACGCCCAAACTTTGCGTGAAAAACTTCAAACTGACGGAACGATTTTTCATACGTCAAACGATACGGAAATCATAATAAACATAATAACAAAAAAACGCATACACACAAAAACTATTGAAAACGCCATTGAAGAAGCGATGAAAGAAATCGAAGGCGCTTACTCGCTTGTTATCATGTCACCTACAAAGCTTATCGCCGTGCGTGACCCGTGCGGATTTCGCCCGCTTTGTTTGGGCAAGCTTAACGGCTCCTACATAGTCGCTTCGGAAAGCTGCGCTCTTGACAGCATAGGCGCTGAGTATGTTCGGGATATTGAATGCGGCGAAATCCTTGTTATCGATCAGAATGGACCTCGCAGCATAAAAACACACTGCGGCAAAAAAAGCAGTATGTGCATATTTGAATTTATTTACTTTGCCCGCCCTGATTCTGTAATTGAAGGAGCCAATGTGCATGAAGCGAGAATTTGCGCCGGAAATTTTCTTGCGGCGGAACATCCTGTAGAGGCGGATATTGTAATCGGAGTTCCCGATTCAGGGCTTGACGCCGCCCTTGGTTTTTCGAGACAGTCAAAAATTCCTTATGGAGTAGGATTTATCAAAAATCGTTATATTGGCCGCACCTTTATCAAGCCGACTCAGGAAGAAAGAGAAAAAGCGATTCGTATAAAACTTAATACTATCGAATCTACGATCAAAGATAAACGAGTTGTTTTAATCGATGACTCAATCGTTCGAGGAACTACAATGAAACGGATCGTAAAACTTGTGCGGGAAACAGGAGCAAAAGAAATACACTTGCGGATTTCTTC
>WQWD01000005.1 GCA_009785545.1 Treponema sp.
CTCCGGGAACACTTGTGAACTTGCCCCTGTCCACTTGACAGGGACAAGTGCACTTGCGGAGGGCTTTTTTATATACACGAGGCAATTGCAAAACTTCAGTTTTTGCAATTGTTTCTTTAAAAATGGCAATTTTGCAGCCTTTAGGGCGAAAAATTGCAGAGCCTCTGCAAAACTAACCGAGTTTTGCAAGAGGCTCACACATCACAAAATGAGGAGTTAAAATGAAAACAACACAAAAACTAATTGGGCTTATCGTATTTCTACTGATAGGAATAAGCGCCGTAACCGCACAAGACTTGATCATCCTGAGAGACGGGAATGTCATTGAAGCAAGAGTAACGGAAATATCCACAACGGAAATAAGATACCGCCGCTTTGATTTTCTGGACGGACCCATCTTTGTTATCCCTGTAACAAACGTTCTGTCTATTAGATTTGAGGGCGGAACGGTTCAGGTATTTAACCAAGCAGCTCCAGCTCATGTTGCCCATGCCCCTGCTCGTACTGCTCCTGCACAGCAACCTACTCAGGCTCAACAACAATTTGCTTGGGACAATAGAACTACAGCAATTGACCCTGACAGGTTTATCTTTGGTATTAGTGCCAATGCAGGCGGCTTCTTAGCAAGTAACTTTGGAGGCGGCGGCGGTCTGCGTGTAGAACTTGGCAGAGGTAACTTCAAAGCTGATATATTGTTGGGAGGAAATATAGGGAATGACGTCGCCGGCTTTGTTGGTTTAGCCACATTCAATTATTTTTGGCACAGCAGGCTTGGAGGGTTCTACCTAGGCGGAGGTCTGGGGACTAATTCTGTTTGGAGAGAATATCGTTGGGACGACTGGAGCGATGAATGGCAGCGGAGTCATGAGAGAGTTCAAACATTTACAATAGGATTAAATATCGGTTATAAATTTGTAACAAGAGTAGGTCTTTACTTCCGTGCAGGAGCATTTTTAGGAGCCGGATTCAACGGCGGCGAAGAACCCTCGTTCTGGACTGGAGCCGAAACCATATACGGCGAATTTAGAAGAACTCGCTTCATTCTCAACCCGGACATTTCATTCGGTTGGACTATGCGATAGCATTGCAGGGTGCGGGGGCGGAGTTATTTGTGTGGGAGTGTGAAAACAATTATTGTAATTACACAAACCCAATGAACACTTCCCCTTTAACAACCATGATTGGGTAAACCCCGCCACAGGCTTGTACACAAGAGGACTGCGGGCGGCGTGGACTGGCAGGAAAAACATCTCCGGGACTCCCCGACGGAGAGACACGCAGTGGCTCGGAGGCGGACTCCCCCGGAGTTTTTCCTGACAGCCACACCGCCCGCAGTCCTCTTGCGTACGATGTAACGTAGTTTAGCTAATTGATGTTGATGGTCAACATCCTCCCGCCAATCTCAAATTCTACTCTATCGACAGGCTCGCCTCCGATGCTCATTGTGTGACGGAAATTGATCTCTATCACATCACCAAGTATTGTTGCTGCAGTTGAGCCGTCGTGCCTCGGACTCCAGGGATTGTTGTCAAGGTCGTACCAGTCCCGAAAACCGGGAGAGCCGATAACAGTTGCGAGCGTCACTGGACGGACGTGGTCCTTATAGCCGCTGTCGAAATAGAAAAATGTTACTTGTGCGCCAAAGAACAAAGCACGCAGTTCTGCAATGCTGATACCCGTGCGGTCGATATTCATCGCAAACAACATCGGGTGTCCGCCTGCCGGAGCTACTTCTGTGCGTGCGACATTCAATACAGTGTTTAAAGGAATCGCTCTTGTGATTCCCGTGGCAGTCCAATCGCTCCCGGCGGGATCATCGTATCTGTATAACTCGAATGTCATCGGGGTCACAGCGAGGGGAGCTATGTTGATAGTCTGCACATCTCTGCCGCCAAGTTCGAACACTATCCGTGTTACTGCGGCGTGGTTGTTCGTGTGTCGGAAGTTAATCTCGATTCCGGCAATGTTACAGCCAATGCCTGTTATTATGTCTGACGGAAAAACTGTTGCTGCGGTCGAGCCATCGTGCATCGGACTCCAGGGATTGTTGTCAAGGTCAAACCAAGCGTTGCCTATTACCTGCGCAAGTATTACAGGGCGTTCGTAGTAGTCATTCCCGTGACCGTAGTAAAACCTTACACGTGCGCCAACAAACATATCACGCAGTTCACTAAGCGTAAGATCATTTTGAGCTATGTACATCGCAAATATTGTGGGGTGTTTGTCATCACCGGCGACCATGTTGCGGGAAATCACAGGCAGGGTATTGCCCAAATTTACAGCCTGAAAATTTGCCGGAAGCGGGTTACGTTCACTGCCTGCAGCGTTGTACGAATACAATGTGAAACGTCCAAGTGCCGGTTGATCAAATATTCCGAAATCTGCTTTTTCCAGAAAGTCGCCGATGGTTATTGGCGAAAATGGTTTTTCGCCGCTATTGTCAAAAACTCTCAAACTGAATGTTCTTGAATTTCCAATATTTCTGTGGAGAAATCTTGTTGTTTTGTGTTTACATTCCAGACATCCATTGCAATACGCTTGGTTTTTACAACATTCCACACATCTATTGCAGTCAGGACATTTTTCGCAGGTACACGGCGGCAGTTGTTCGGGGTCATTAAAACTATCATTGATGTTTGCGGTAATGCTCATTACAATTTTCATGCCCAAGTTGTTGGCGTTATCTGAAATTGTCAGGGCGTAATGGTTATCGCCTCTGGCTCCCATGTTGATTCTTCTTTGAGAAGCTCTGCCGTCGGAAACACGAGTAACCTCGTTCCTGTAGCGGAAAATCCCGTCAATTGTGAGTCTGCCGTTAACGAAAAAATCTCCAAAACCAGCGTCGGTGCTGTCATCGCCGAAATCAACCGCAGCTCGTACCAAGCTCGATGATTCTTTGAAATTGCCGACGTAATCAGCGGCGCTTCTTCCGAAAACCCGTTGAGTACCTTGCATGAAACCTGTTAGCGTTATGCCGTTTTCTTCTTCTCCGCTGAAAATTTGGTTTATATTTGCGGTATTGGTTGGCGGATCAAACATGAATAACAATGACAAAAGCTCGGAAAACTCCGAAGAATTTGCGGAATTTTCTATCATTGCATTTATGGCACGCAAAAATAAGTCGACAGCTTCTTCTTTATTTGCAACTGCGTTTATGACGCCCGATAAATCTGGCAAATCGCCGACATTCGGCATTGATAAATCTACCGACACTGGATCATCTTGTGTTTCGATACAGCCGATTGTGATAAAGGCTGACATTAATACGATTATCACCGAAAAAATTGATTTTTTGAACATTTCTTTCCTCACAATTTTAAATATACAGCATTTTGATGAATTTTTCAACTATTGAGGTTAATTGAGGCTGTCCCAAAAACTGAAGTTTCCGAACAACTCTAATGAATTAATTCTTCCTTAATCCGTGTAATTTCATCTCTAATTATCGCCGCCTGCTCAAACTCAAGATTTTTGGCGTGCTCAAGCATTTCGTTTTCCAGCGCCCTAATCAATTGTTTTCGCTGGGCAGGAACAAGCAGATTGTAGGATTTTTTAAGTACCTCAATCGTTGTTCCAACTGCCTTATCCGCTTCTTCGACATGGCGTGTCAAAATATCCGCAATTGCTTTTTTTACTGTTTCGGGAGTAATGCCATGTTTTTCGTTATACGCAATTTGAATTTCACGGCGGCGGGCAGTTTCGGCAATGGCTTGTTCCATTGCGATACTCATGCGGTCTGCGTACATGATCACTTTGCCGGCAGCGTTTCGAGCGGCACGTCCGATAATCTGCACAAGGCTGGTGAGAGAGCGCAAAAAGCCGATTTTGTCGGCATCGAGAATTGCGATAAACGAAACTTCGGGCAAATCGATACCTTCACGCAACAGATTGATTCCAACAAGTATGTCAAAATCTCCTTGCCGAAGCTGCGTAAGAATTTCTACACGCTCGATGGTTTCCACTTCGCTGTGAATGTAGCGGACTTTCAGCCCAAGTCCGCTCAAGTAATCGGTGAGGTCTTCCGCCATTTTTTTTGTCAAGGTGAGGATAAGCGAACGTTCTCCGGCGTTGATACGTTTTTGCACCTCGCCGTAAATATCTTCCATTTGACCTTCGCTGGGGCGCACTTCTATTTCTGGATCTAAAAGCCCGGTGGGACGTATCAGTTGTTGTACGACACGAGCCGATTGTTCAACTTCGGTTTTGCCGGGAGTGGCGGAAACAAAAACCGTTTTATCCAACCGCTCGACAAACTCATCGTAGCGTAAAGGCCGGTTGTCCAGGGCGCATGGCAGACGGAAACCGTGATCAACAAGGCTTTGTTTACGGCTGCGATCTCCGGCATACATTGCACCTAACTGCGGTAAACTAACATGGCTTTCATCAATGATTGTTAAATGCTCTTTGGGGAAATAGTCTACCAGCGTGTCAGGGGATTCGCCGGGTTTGCGCCCTGCTAAAATTGCGGAATAGTTTTCGATACCAGTGCAATAACCCATTTCGGTTAACATTTCAATGTCGTATTCAACACGGGTTTTCAGCCGCTCGGCTTCCATAATTTTACCGTTACTCTGAAAATGATCAAGGCGATTTTTTAATTCCTGACGAATTGCGTCCATCGCATTTTGCACCATGTCCGCCGGCATAACAAATTGTTTGGCAGGATAAATCAAAGCGTGATCGATTTCTTCGAGGATTTCTCCCGACACAGGATTAAAACGGCGGATACGCTCAACACGATCCCAATCAAGATCGACACGATAGGCTTCTTCCATGTAAGCCGGATAAATTTCCAGTGTATCGCCCCGCCTACGGAATCGTCCTCGTTCAAGAGCAATATCGTTGCGCTCATATTGCAATTCCACAAAACGGCGTATCAGTGAATCAACATCGACAGTCTCGCCTTTGGAAAATGTTGCTGTCATTTTTCTGTAAACATCGGGAGTTACCATACCGTAGATACAGGAAACTGTCGCAATGATGATAACATCTTCACGCTCCATCATGCTTCTTGCGGCAGAGAGGCGCATACGTTCAATTTCGCTGTTTATGGCAACGTCTTTTTCGATGTAGAGATCGCGGCTTGCGACATACGCTTCGGGCTGGTAATAGTCGTAATAGGAAACAAAGTACTCTACCGCATTGTTGGGAAAGAACCCCTTAAACTCACGGAAAAGCTGTGCGGCAAGTGTTTTGTTGTGACTAAGCACAAGCGTAGGCATTTGCACTTCTTCGATAAGCTTTGCCATAGTGAAGGTTTTCCCCGAACCTGTGACGCCTTGCAATGTTTGATACTTGTCTCCGACTTTGATTCCTCCGGCAAGAGCGGCAATCGCCTCGCCCTGATCACCTGCAGGTTTAAACGGAGATACTACTTCGAATTTACGCATAAGGTAGTATACAACTAAATAGTATTTTATGTATATTATTTTTAGGAGATAAAAATGTCAGAAACCAATCAATCTTGTAAATGCCCATACTCTTGCAGTCGCCATGGGAATTGTGATGCTTGCATGGAGTACCACTTTAAAAGCGGCGGAAAAACTAATTGCGGAAAAACGGGAAAGCCCAAAGAAACAAATGTTTTTTGTAACCCATAGTTTTACCAAACCACGAGTTACAAAAAACATTATAGTTGTTCGTTTAACTATCTTCGGACGTAAGTTGTTACGCCAAATTCATCTGTCAGCGTCAATCTGTTGCCGCTTAATGAATAAGTTGCTGTTTGTTCTGAGAACATCGGCTGGCTAAGAAGAGCGTCCATCATGTCGCCCATCATTGGATCCATTTCTGCGAAAGCTGCTGTCAATTCGTCCATGCTGAACAACATTGATTCAAACTCATACATACCGGCCATTATAAACAGATCTCCGTGTATATGAGTTACTGTTTGTACCAGTTGTCCGTCTTCGGCAGTAAAAGTTCCTCTGGTAATTAACATTCCTCCCACTGTGGCTTCAACAATCCCATCATAGAATGTTACCTCAGAACCTTCGAGCATTTCCCACATACCATCAATTGAAAATTGAAGAAATTGTCTTAAGTCATCATCAGACATCATTCCATATTGGAAAAGAATTTCTTCAAGCATTTCTTCGTCAAGACCGGGGATTTGTCTCATAACGGTTTCAAGCATTGCTCTTAATTCAGCGCCTGACCCTTCTTTCAGCGTAATGCTTTCAAAGACCCATGTACCTTCCAGTTGAGTTTCCTCAGTAGCAGTACATCCGATTGTTGTTGCTCCGAATACCAGCACCATTGCCAGCATTCCAACCCAAATTGCTTTTTTTGTCATTGTTTTCTCCTTTACTTTGACAACAAAGTACACATTAAAAAATAAACGGAATTACCCGCCATTTTACTCTCTTCTTGTAAACATCCCAAAGATCGCCGTATTTTGCTTTGCAGATAACGCCGTCATCGACAGCGCGTGTGAACAAGAGTCCCACATAGTACAGTGGGTATAACCATACTGCAAGAATTAACGGATAACCAACGCCTGCACCGTACACAAATGCGACTAATGCGATGGCAACCGCTTGCAGAATTTCTCCAAGATAATTGATATGCCTGCTCATTCCCCAATAACCGCTGACCAACAAAGAATGTTTTCCGTCGGTGATTGTTTCCGGCTTTATGCAAAGAAACTTTTTTTCAGGCGCAATTTTGAAAAAATACTTTTGCATATTTGCGCCTCGTGTAAATGTCCACCCAATCAGGAAAAGAAGAGCAAAAACAATCAAGAGCCAGAAAGGCAGGTTTGGATTGTTTTCGTTTATAGTTATCCAAAGAGTAATCGCATAAAAATAGGGATAAAAAACAAGGCAGCCCCATCCCAATTTAAAGCCCACTCTTTCTGCGAAAATATCGTAAGTATAAAGGTGGACTCTTTCAAATATCAGATACTCCCAGCAAAACCATGTTGACATGGCAACACCAAGCAAAATGCCCGGATTTATTGATTCGGCTGTAAGCCAGTGGTGAGCGGCAAAAGAAAGAACATGAAGCTGAAGCATGACAGCACCGATTAAATACAGCCACATTTTTACATCGATAAATCCGTTTTTGATTTGCGGGTTTATTAATCTCCCAAACCAAAAATCAGCAAGAAAAGATTTTCCGGTAGAGGGAGCTTTTAAAACAATTATAAATGAAAAAACAAGCCCGATAACAATGGCACTGATAAGGCTTGGCCATCGAACACGATACAGCCAATCAAAAGGAACAATGTTAAAATGACCCAATAAAAACCAAATAAGAATGCTTGCGGGGATAACTAAGATTCCGTTAATCCTGTAATTTAACAATTCTCCTGTTTTTTCGTTTTTGACATAACCTTTTATTTTTCTGGCAGGGAGAATGATGTGTAAAAGCGTAATGACGGCATAGGCAATCAATGGTGTAAGAAAACCTAAAATTAACATTTGTGTACTCACGACAAGCTCCCGGTATTTTTATCCATTATATCAATTGCTGCTTTTTTTGTCAAAACCTTTGTTAAAACAAATTTGGCTATTTTATTGACAAATCCGGGAACGACAATCGGTTGTTTCCCAAGCGCATTTAACGTTTTTTCTGCAACTTTTTCCGCCGTCAAAGCTCCCGGAGCGGCTTTCTTTTTCGCTGCTTGCCGGTAACCGGGCGTAAGTATCGCTCCGGCGCAGCTTCCAATTACGTCAACGCCGTGAGGCAGGAACTCTTTCCAAAGAGCTTCCGCAAGCACGGCATTAAACGATTTGGTTGCCGAATACGCCGCCAGTTTGGGACTGCCCTGCATACCTGCAAGCGAAGACATCAACACAATGCCGCCACGTTTGTTTTGAATCATCGGGGCTGACAGTAACTTTGCAAGCAATAACGGCGTTCTGACATTCACAGCCGCCGCCAGCGACAAATGCTCCTCGCTTGTGTTTTCGAATAAACCGATAGGCGCAAAAGCCGCATTGTAAACCAAAAGCCCGATTGAAACGGGAAGCTTTGCGGCAGCAAATTCCTCCGGATTAGACAACAAATCGTTGATCAGTTTCTTGGTTTTTTCATAATCAGCCAAATCAACTGCAAAAGTTATGACATCGACTGCATATTTTTTTCTTAATTCGTCTGCGGCTGCCTCAAGCCGATCCTTTTGACGTGCCATTAAAACCAGGTTTATACCCCTAAGAGCCAGAGCTTCCGCAAAAGCCGCACCCAATCCGTCAGAACCGCCCGCAACAAGCGCCCAAGGGCCGTATTGCGTCCAGAATCGTAAATATTTAGCCGTTTTACTCATAACTTCCTCTATTAGTATCCAATATTTCCGATTTATCGTCAAGTAAATAATTTTATTTTAGGCTTTTATATATAATTATGTTTGACGGGCTATATTGCCGGTGTAAACGAAAGTCAGCTTTTTTCGAGCTTCTTTTGCGGCGGCCAGCAAAAAATCAGGATTTGTAGGAGGCGCATTCCATCGGTATTCAGGGCGATAAGCTGTTAGGTGCAACGGAATGTTCTTATCGATGGAAGCGATAAAATCCGCAATTGCAGATAACTCACCATTTGAATCGTTAAGTCCGGGGACAACCAATGTGGTAATTTCAATGTGGACATTCATTTTATAAGAAAGTTTGATAAATTCCAAAACAGTCTGCAAATCGCCGCCCAAACATTCTTTGTAAGTCTTTGCAGAAAAACTTTTTAAATCAATGTTGGCAGCATTCGTATATTCAAGCACTGAGGCGGCGGCTTTGTGATTGATACAGCCGTTTGTTACAAGTACATTTGCAATGCCGTGTTTGCGGGCAATCATCATTGTATCAAGAATATATTCGATGTGTATAAGTGATTCTGAATATGTGAAAGCAATACACGGAGAATTTTTTTTCATTGCTGTTGAAACTATTTCGCCTGGTTTTATCCATCTGCCATAACCTGCCATTCCTTCGGCAATATTGGTACTTTGGGAAATTTGCCAATTTTGACAAAAAGGGCATTTGAAATTGCACCCGGCAAATCCAACTGAAAGTATTTGCGTACCCGGTTTAAAGCGATAAAGCGGCTTTTTTTCGATGGGGTCAAGAGCCAATGCAGAAATAAAACCGTAAAAAGGAATTATCCCCTTGCCGCTCTTGTTGCCCCTAACGCCGCACAAACCAAAATCGCCGTTTTTGATTCTGCAATTGTGAGGGCATAATTCACAAAAAATTTCTTCATCTTTTGAATAAAAAAATAATGGAGGGCGTATGGCTGGAGAAAATTCCGATACTTTCATTTAACATCATCTTTCCGTTCGTAAAATTTCCGTAATTCTCCAGCGTTCTCTTCTGTCAGGTCTTAATGTAATAACATCACTGCGGATAATTTGACGAGCTTCATTCAGCGGCCACATATAATATTCAACACGAAATACAGCCACCTCGTCGAATTCGCTGCCGGCAATATGTTCTATGTATAAGTTTGTTATGCCAAACACATCCTGAGCCGGCAATGTTCCGCCAAGTTCTAACCATTCGTATGCTGTAAAAACTCTGAATCCGGGCTCGTGGGCAAGCCTTATTCTGGAAATAGCGAACATGGTTGCCGCAGCATTTGCATCTTGACGAACATCTCTATTGTTAATAACCGCTTCCATAAAAGTATGATCCAGACGGCTGAATGCGTCAAAATATGCATAGACTACTTCGATTGGAGACATTCCTTCTGTCGTGGGACGCTCTCTGACAATTGCGCTTACAATCATCATTGCCAAAAACAGAAAAACTGCTGAGGCTGTAACCAGGGCATATTTGTTGCGCGTAACAAAACGCCTTGTTCCCGTAACAGAATTTTGCTTAAGCAGATAAGCTTTTTTTTCTTTTTCGATCTGTGCGATTTTTTCTTCGGCAATTGGAGTAAATATGAAACTTGAGTCAGAAACCAATTGTTTTAATAAAGCCAGCATTTCGCTAAGAATATTTAATCCGCTTCCTTTTGTTGTAACTAAACTTGATTTTTCCAAAAAGCGGTATTGTTTTTTTGTAACAGGCAAAGAAAGAGCCGCTTGAATAAGCTCGGACAATTTTTTGTTTAATTGAGGAGCTGCAAGATGTATCGGCAGAAATACTCCCTCTCTCATATCCTGATAAATTTCTCTTGACGGAAAGGCTTGAGACTTTGCAAATATTTTGTAAAGCATTGTTCCGGCACAAAAAGCCGAAGCATCCATGCCGATTAAATCCGGGCAATTGTATCGATCAATTTCGCCCTTCTCGCCAAAAAGACAACGGTTTGACATATTTTCAGGAGCAAAAAAAACTGAACCGTCAAGAACAAAAGCAGAACCGGGATTTAGAGCAGACCCGGTATCGCCAAGGAACATTTTTGCCCTGATCCATGCAATGATTGCCTGCAAAGGAGCTTCTGTGGAAGCAACTTCGGCGGAAGCAGTTTGCTGCACTAAAGATTGATCGGTGTTAACAGCTTCATCAATTATTAAATCGAGCCTTTTGCCTTGAAACATCGGGCCCCATACTCTCATGAAGCCGTTAACTTCGTTTACTCCGCTTGCTCTCCATTCTTCAAAACTTCCGTCAGGAGAAACGACATAACCGGGCTCTGTCAAACATTGAGACATTTTTGCGCGGGCAAAAGAACGAGGATCCAGCCCGGTATCAAAACTGATTACAAATTTTGTTTGATCCGGGCTATCGATCTTGGAAATGTGAATACGTTGCTGCGCCATTATCCCGCTTTATTATCTTGGAATATGAAGGAAACGGAAATACTCAATGTCGGTTGACAAGAACATATCAAAGCTTGGCGCTGTTGTGCGATAGGACTCCATCGCTCTCCAGAAATTAAAGAATGGTATGTTTCTGTTAAAAGCGTCTGCGTAAATCCTTGCAGCTTCAGCATCCGCCAACCCCATAATTATTTGAGCATCTGCTTCTGCTCGTGAAATAAGGGTGCGTCTTTGGTGTTCCATTTCTCCTATGATTGCAGCTTTGCGGCCTTCTCCATCGGAACGGAAAAACGCTGCCTGCTGATTGCGTTCCCGTGTCATACGTGCGAAAACGCTTGGGGTAAGTTCAGGGGAGTAACTGATTTGACGGGTAACAACATCGATAAGCTCTATTCCGAATTCTTCCTGCATTGTCATTCCTGTATCAGCATTCATTGCCGAACGTCTGAGCATTTCTTCGGCAAGCTGGCGGCGGCCCCTTTCGATAGGTTCGGGGCGGGTTTCCGCTTGAAAAGAAGATTCTGGAATTTCATATTCAATATCATCAGGTAAAATTATATCGCTTACATTTACCCTGTCCAAAATACTATTGCTGTTTCTGAGTGATTCATTAAAATTATTTTCCGCTACTACAGTCCGTATCGCAGAGTCGATAATTTCCGACAATTTTGAATGAGCAGCGGCTACACTCCCTACTGATTCGTAAAATATTCTGGGGTCTGAAATGCGCCAGCGTGCCACTACATCAACGAAGATAAATTGTCTTTCTGCCGTTGGTATAATTCTGGCTTCGCCGTCCCATGCCAGAATTTTTCTTGGATAGATAATAACTTCATCAATGAAAGGAACTTTTAAATGCAATCCGGCTTCTGTAACAACATTGGTTATTCGTCCAAACTGCACAACAACCGCTTGCTCACCTTCATTTATTACAAAGAAAGGCCCGGCAACCAAAAAAGCAATAACAATTACAAATATAACAATAATAGTGGTAACAGTTTTTTTCATTATCTTCCTCCTAAGTTCATCAAAGGAAGGAAATTCTGCAGGTTATGATCAATAATAACCATATTTTCCCGATCCCTGAACATTTCTTCAATCGTTTCGTAATACAATCTTTGTCTGGTAACTACAGGCGCACGGAGATATTCATCTAAAACCGCATTAAAACGAGCCGCACTACCTATTGCCCTGTAAAGACGCTCTGCCGCATAAGCATTCGCCAAATGAACTATTCTTTCAGCTTCACCAACGGCTCTGGGGAGCTCTTCGTTGCGGATTTGTATCCCTTCGTTGATAAGCCGCTCCCTGTCCTGCATTGCCATATTGACATCTTCGAAAGCACGCTGAACACCTGCGGGAGGAAGAACATTTTGAAGATTTACTGCAATTACATTGATGCCTAAGCCGTAACCCCTAAAAGTATTATTCATAAAATACAAAGCTTCACTTTCTATGGCGCTTCGCTCGATACCCATAATGTCCATGATGGCTCTGTCGCCTACAAGCATATTGATTACAGAACGCGACACATCTCTTATTGTTTCACGGCGCTCTTGCACATTAAATGCCCATGCCCTTGCGTCATCAATACGGAATTGAATATTCCATTGAATGTCGATGATGTTCAAGTCTCCTGTCAGCATGATGGATTCTTCCGCAATCGCCGCATTAGCCTGGAAATTTCCTCCCCTCACTGTGCGATGGCCAAATTCTTCAGATTGAATTGTTCTGACATTCACATTTTGATTACGGTCAATACCAAATGGCAGCTTAAAATGAAGCCCCGGCTCTCTTAGCCCAATGAATCTGCCAAAACGGGTCATTACTGCCTGTTCAGTCTGATCTACGATAAAAACGCTGGTACTTACAAGGATGAGCGCCAGGATTCCGACTACAATTAAAACGACTTTTTTTGGGGTCAGTTTCCCCATTGTTTGCGGATTAAATTTCATGGTAAAAGTATACAATATGATGTTTTAAAAAACAAGAGACATTGACGCTAACAGCGGTTGCTTTTCGGGCATCGCCATTTTTGCAACTTTTGCGGTATATCAACTAAGGATTGTTATGCGACATAAAATCTGAGGTTTATTGAGAATAGTTTAATGATCTTGTTTATTTTTTATTTGTTTTATGTAATTTTTTTGAATATTAGACAAGGAATCACCAAATATTTTATAAATATCGGCTGAATATTTTTCTAAAATATTAACAGCATTATCGGGAATAATATGATCTGGTTTTAATAATTCATAAGTTTCAATGCCCAAAGCTTCTGCAATTTTTACTAAAGTAGCTGGGGAGACCCATTTTTTACCATTTTCAATGTCGCTGAGGAAAGGTATTGATATATCTACTTTTTCTGCAAAACCAGCCTGCGATAATTTTCGATAATTCCTAAATCTCTTTATATTTTGGCTAAAAATTACTCTTAAATCCGCTTCAGTCATAAATTATCCTCATAGATAATTAATTATGCTATTGGCTTGACAAATATAGAATAATCTTATAAAATAAGTGTATTAGCCATTGGAAAACTGGAAAAAAGGCTAAAATTTATAAATTCGCATGAAATGCAAGGAGAAAGGCATGTTGAAAAAGAAATATTTGATTAACAAAACTGGTATTTGTGATGATATTTTGAATTTGGTTATTGGAGGAAATTTTAATGAAACAAAAGAAGGGTAGAGATTATAAAGCAACACGGCAATGGACAAATGAAGACAGAGAAATGAAGAAGCGATTAATGCAAAGTGTTGAAGCAGGAATAATAAAAGGCGAATTCGAAGAAGAGAAACTTATCTCATCATTACCAGAAAAGGAGAGTAAAAAATGAAAAAAAAATCAATTAAGTATTTTATAATACTAATTTTTATTGTGTTGTTTTTCACAGCATGCGAAGAAACTAAAGAAGAATCTGTAAATGGAGTTCCAGGTGCAAACTTCGAAGAAAAACTTGCATGGTTAAGAGCTTACGCTGTAAGTGATCAAACATACATTATTACTATGAATGCATCACAAAATTTTGTTTCAACAACTTTTAATTATCCAGGCAGAGATAATATCACTATACATTTAAGAGGAGATAATGCAATGAGGGTAATTGATGGGAATATATCAGGGGGTACATCTTTGTTCACAGTTGGTTCTGGTGTGACTCTTATTTTAGATAAAAACATTACTTTATTTGGTACGGGTACAGGTGCTGGATCTATAATAAATGTTCTTAATGGAGGCTCTGTGATAATGAATGCTGGAGCAAGAATAACAAGAGTCTTCACAACACCAGGACGCAGTGTAGCCGTGGGTAATGGAGGAACATTTATTTGGAATGGTGGTGAAATTGTAGGCTCAACTTCAGGGGTCATTATAGATAGACGTAATTAAGTTATTTAATAAAACTATTAAATCTTAAAATATATTGTTTTATTTGAGTTTGTTAGGTTTTTGTAAATAAAAAATATATCAGAACGGAACGAACTCGTTTTTGTAGATTTTACATCGCATAACACACAGTATATGCTTCGCCGCCCTTCGGTCGGCTCGGGGTGTGTAAAAGTCCAGTCGGGCATGAGCTAAGCTCTGGAATGCCCTTTGTGGACTTTTGCACACCCACATTTTGCTAGCCCTGCAAAACATTCGGTTTCGCTTATTCGGGCTGTCAAACCGTCATATACTTTTCACGTTAGGTGCAAGTCATTATTCAGGATGAAGCATCAAAAAACACTTCCTTTTAATTGTTATTGATGTTATATTTATAGTAACATATAAGTATGTAAAGGAATTAAATATGGTTTTACCAATTGAGGAAAGAAATTTATTCTTTAAAAACTGGCTCAAATTATTAACATTTGTTAACAATGAATACAAAATTGTAAGTAAATTTGGAGCTCCCAAAAACCCTGTTGGATTAGATCCAAATGATTTAATTCAAATAAGAGACAAATTATGGGAAAACAAGTCAATTATTGATAAATATTTAAATCAAGCAAGGCTTAAAAATGAAGATAAAAATATAGTTAGTTCATGGAAAAATTTTAGGAAAGGCAAATTTCTGTTAATAAAATCTTTAAAAAAATATTCAGTATTATTAGATATAGAGAAAGAAAAACTTTATGGGATTTATGGTATTTCATCTCCTATTACTGATTTATTACCTTACTTGCCGATCATGATTGAAACTGTACTTATTCCATTCAACGGTAAAATAATATATGACAGTTTAATTGAAAGGGATAATATTTCCTTCGGAAAAAACATGAGACAATCATTTCATGAAAAATATATAGAAATTAAGCAAAAGAGTGGCATAATAAATAGTCTTGAATGATCTTATCTGCAATGCCAAGCGATTGAAAATTATCATGATTTTGAGTCGGGTCAGCATGTAAGTCCGTGGCGAAAACCTCTGCGCCATATTCCTGCGCCAAGTACAATGACGACAAACCCATTCCGCAGCCCAAATCAAGGATTTTCATATCCTTTGTAATTGCAAAATGCGAAGCCAGTTCCTCGGATTGTCGTATTCCGTTCGGTCCCCACATTGCAGCATTCAAAAACGCTAAATTCTTTTCTTCGGCAACGAACCTGTTTAAAAATGTATCACGCATTATTTTTCCCTTTATTCCATTGGTATATACCCATAATATTTTAATTCTTCTTTATTCTTTAATTCTTTTAAACAACCATTAGTAATAATATATATTTTATTTGCCACAGATAATACATTCCTATAATCATGATCCGTTAATATAAATCCTTTATTTATAGAATTTTCAACTATTGATTTTTTCATTTCCTCCACTAAAATTGGAGAAACACCATTAAACGGTTCATCTAATAACACATACTTAGTGTCTAAATTCATTAATAATTTAACCTCTAAATACCTTATTTCACCTCCAGATAGGTTTTTAATTTTTGTTGAAATTATATTTTCAATTATTTTGTCATTAAGAAATGATTTTATTTTATCTTTCCCTAGATACATCTTTATTATTTTTTTTACATTTAATTGTTTCGGCAAAAAATCATTTTGAGGCAAGTATTTTGCTATATTTTTTTCTCTAAATAATTTTTCGTATATTTTATCCCCAACTTTAATAAATTTGCTTTCAGCTTCTAATGTTCCAAATATAATTTTTAATAATGTTGATTTTCCAGACCCATTTCTGCCAAGTATACCTACAATATCCCCTATATTTATTTTTAAGAAAATATCTTTTAGAACATGATTATTATTGTATGATTTATTTATACTATCAATTATTAAAATATTGCTGTCCATAATTGCTTCCAATAATTAATAATAATGCAAATATAATATTCAAAACTGAACAGAATATTATTAATTTTACTTTTGTTATTCCCATATTATAGAAAAAATAATATTCTTCTTTATTTATAAATGAAGATTGTTTAATTAAAAATGAAATTAAAAAACCCAAAGTCATAGAAAACATTGAGAAAATATATATTGTCAAAAGAGAAAAGCCGTAAAATAATAAGGCAACAAAGAGCGATACTGACCAATTAGCCAATAATGTAGTTTTATAATAGTACAAATAAAGACCAATATTTCTCATTTATATATTTTAAAAAATAATTTTATTACTGTCAATTCTTAAAATATGTTTATGCGAAGTTGGGGCATTTTTTACAATTTTCTAATTTACCAAACCATCAAACACCAACGCAAACCATATTTGTCAATGAGATCGCAAGTATGAGAAGTCCATGCAGCCGATTGAAGCGGGTGTCTAATATTTGCACCTTCTTTTAATAGTTCGTATGCTTTTTCAAGTTTTGGTAAATCTTCTTTTTTGTAAAGCAAACACATTTGCATAATGTTCCCAGTATTCACCTCTCCCTCTATTGCCGATTCGCCTTTACGTTCTGCAAGTGAAAATGATGTGCCGTCATCAAGCTCAAAGGCGCAAATTTCGTATGTGCCGTTATCATTTTTCCATGTTCCTTCGGTCGAGATTTTTGCGCCAAAAACTTTTTGGTAAAAACTAACCGCTTCGTCTATACCGTCAACGTATGCCCATGTTTCCAATTTCATTTTAATGTCTCCTTGTAATTGAATGTAATGCAATAATATCAAACTGGAAAAAATCTGTATTGTAAAAATTCGTCAACTTTTATATTTTCGCACCAATTCAAGGGGTGTCAGACCAATATTCCTCTTGAAGTCTTTGATAAAATGGGATTGATCATGGAAATTTAATATGTCTAAAACATCATTTGGGCTTGCCTTACCTGAGGTGATTATTTCAAGGCACTTTTGAAACCGTATGACACATAAACTCATTTGGGGAGACAGCCCAATGTGTTTGTAAAAAAGTCGTTGACACTGTTTAGGGCTATAATGCAATATCTGATATATTTCAGATACGTTTGCAGGAATATCATTACTAAAAGTGTCAAAAAGAGAAATAAATCTGTCTGGTATTTTATCTTTAATCAATGAACCAATATAATTTTTGAAAAAAGCCTTTGCTTCGTTGAATGGCAATTCAAAAAATGAAGATATATCAAAAGTTCTATCGAAATTTTCGATAGGCAAAAATATATCCATCGCCTCTGTTGCTGGTTTCCCTGTTATAACATGAAAAGCCCCCGGCTTAAGCCTTGCCCCATAATGATATGATGGAGAATTGAATTCATCGGTGAAGACAGTTTTGCTCATTCCGCAAAAACCGATTTTCATTTCACTATAGTCTACAACAAGATCAATACACCCATCAGCTATAATAACATTGTTTGCATTTGTCATTTGCTCGGAAATAGGCAGCATTTCCCAAAAACATATCACAAAATCTTGTAAATGCGGAACTGTTTCTTCGGTATATTTAACAGATTTTGCAAAATTTTTGCTAAGAATGTATGGGATTTGGATAGGGTAATACATAACTATTCGCTTTTATTTTATCATTTTTATTATTGGCTGTCAAGTTTTGATTTTCACCTTACCTCGATTTCGCATAACGTTCTAGGTAACTAGCCGCCCTCTGGCAGCGTACTGTTACCGTGTGTTATGTGTCGTTTGCTACCTTTCTATTCTATAGAATATTCTGTATTCAATAAAACGAGGCACATCATTTACGCCCCCAACACTTATACTATAAAAAATCAAATAATCACCATCAAAATACCAATATCGTGAAGAATAGCCGCCACCGCCATTTGCATGAACTCCAAAAAATTCAGGAAAATCATGATTGCTAATGTAAAAAGAATTGCCTGTTGTTTTATCACTTCCATCCCACATAACTAAATTTCCAGTTTCAGAAAAACTTATCATTATCTCATCAAATGGAATGACAAACGTATCATCACTGCTGCCAATGTTATTTACAATTTCAATTCTATCAAACACAAACATGCCCGTATACCGTAGCTGTGTCTCTCTTCTTTGATCAGATAATTCTGCCAAGATTTCATTAATATCATTTGATGGATGCCGAGAAATAGCGCCCCCAGCATAAACGATCATAATGGTTATATCTCCTTCCATCTCCATAAAAGTTACCCTTGCCAACATATGCCCAAATTGATTTCTATTCCCAAGTGAAAATATAAACGTATCCCCAAGCATACCCCCAGAACTAAAATCTGGATCGTTTAAGACCATTCTACTGTGTTCTATTCTCTCCCCACAAACAAAGTCAATTGCATATAGAATTGCAGTATTATTTTCAACTTTCACTTCAAAAAGGAAGTTTACATTATTATTCCGTCGCCCTAATTGAACAAAAAACAAAGGAGCATTATCTTCTAGTAATGCTAAAAAATCAGATACATCCCGACTGGAAAATTCTTCATATCTTCTCTGGAGTTCAGCTTCCTGTTCGCTGCGCTCCTGTGCAATCTCTTGTGCCATCTTTTGTGCCATAAGCCTTCCTGCTCTTGCATAATGATGAGAAATTCCTATTTCTATCAAAATAAATACTATTAGTACGGAAAATAGTAAAAATATATATTTTAATTTAATTCTTTTCCATAAGATAAATAATAATATTGCTGATAAATATACAATGGAAATAGAAATAAGATAAGGATATATTTTAATTGTTATTAAAGAGGAAATAAATATTGCAAATCCCAAGAAGATACTTGCTACTATTTTGAGTATGAGTTTGAGTGTTACATTCATTTTATTCATTGCCCTATTCTATTCTGTTTTTATCTATCTGTCAATATTTTTCCATTATGTTTACTAAAATTATATCTTTCCTTTACCATTATACCATATAATTTAGGCAAATTGCATTAACAAACGGCATACGAAAATACTATCACTTGACTAAAAATATAAATTATAATACCGTAAAAAATATTGATTGAAAGCATTTTGTTTTGCCACCGGGTAAAGCAATAGAGGTGTTAGGAACATTCCGTTAGGTCTTTGAAGGAATGTAACTGACACCTTTTTTTTGGAGATTACATGAAAAAAACGACAATGATCAAGGATTTTACGAAATACGTTAGTCTGAATGTGTTTGGAATGGTGTGTCTTTCAATTTATGTGCTTGCCGATACTTTTTTTATTGCCAGGGCTTTAGGGTCAAATGGACTCACGGCATTGAACTTATCTATTTCTGTTTTTAGCGTTTTACAGGGTTTAGCTTTGATGATTGGTATAGGAGGAGCAACACAGTATACCATATTAAAAAGCAAAAATGAAAATGCTGATAAAATTTTTACATATTCTTTATTTGCAGGATTATTTGCCGCAGTAATATTTGTCACTATCGGAATATTTCTGACAACATCGTTGGCAAAAATACTTGGCGCTGATGAAACAACTTTACCGCTGACTAAAGCATATATGCAGACAATATTATATTTTTCACCTGTTCTTATAATAAATACAATTTTAACTGTATTTATCAGAAATGATAACAATCCTAAACTTGCTATGGCTGGAATGGTTATAGGCAGTTTTTCCAATATTGTATTGGATTATATCTTTTTATTTCCATTATCAATGGGAATGTTTGGCGCTGCTCTTGCCACAGGTCTTTCACTTATGCTCAGTGTATTTGTTTTATCATTACATTTTTTGAGAAAAAACAATCAATTAAATTTGTATAAATGCAAAATCCGTATTAGGAAAATATTAAATATATTTTCATTAGGTTTTTCTGCAATGATTGGAGAATTATCGTTTGCATTTTCTCTGATTACATTTAATCTTGTCATTTTGAGAATAGAAGGCAATATTGGAGTAGCGGCATACGGCATTGTTGCGAATATTGCTTTTATCGCAATATCTATATTTACCGGGGTGGCACAAGGCATTCAACCACTATTAAGCAAAGGATATGGCAGCGGAAATACTGTTTTAGTAAAGCAAATTTTAAAATATGCAATAATATTGGTGTTTTTATTGGCAGTTGTTATGTATGGTTTAACATATTTTTATTCTGCGGCAATTGCTGCAGCATTTAACAGCGATGGAAATATATTGCTTTCCTCTTTGGCAATAACCGGATTAAAAATATATTTTACAGGTTTAATCTTTGCGGGAATTAATATTGTTACAGCATCATTTTTTAGCGCTGTTGCCAATACAAAAACAGGGATAATTATTTCAATTTTGCGCAGCTGTGTAATACTAATACCTATGGTTATATTATTGAGTACAATATTCAAAATGAATGGGATATGGCTTTCTTTTGTATTTACAGAACTTATTGTCTGTATATTGTCAATAATATTTCTTTTCAAATCAACAACCTCGCCCTGAAGGGACGAGGTATGTTGTTCTCTAAAGGTATTAGACTCGGGTTTAATACCTTTAGAAAACGCCCTGAAGTCGAACCTTCAGTTCGGCGGGGTATTAAACCCTCGCTACGAATAAAATGTCAATGACCATATTTTTAACATGACCATATTTTAACATGAGGCGTGTTGCTAATTGAACCTTTTCATATTATATTTAATCTATGACTATTGAACAAACAATAACAATACCGGCTGACTATCGTATTTTTCTCGAATTGCCCCGTTCTATTCCAGTTGGTGTTAAGGCACAGGTTTCTGTAGCCATTCCCACTGTATTCGAGGGAAAAAGTATTGTTGAACCTCAAGTAAAATCATACAGAGGGATACTGAAAGGCAAAGGCATTAGTGTTGAACGCCTGCATGAATTGCAACGTGAAGACAAAGCCCTTGAAGATACGGCAGATACCCGCCAAAATCGAATGAGGTAGTTCCATAAAATGCATTATATCCTTGATGCCTGTGCTCTGCTTGCCTTTCTTAATGACGAGGAAGGGGCTGGTAAAATTGAAGATTTGCTTGAGCGATCTGCTAGTGATGTTTCTATCTCTATAAGCATTGT
This sequence comes from Treponema sp., assembly GCA_009785545.1. Classification (GTDB taxonomy): domain Bacteria; phylum Spirochaetota; class Spirochaetia; order Treponematales; family Breznakiellaceae; genus WQXQ01. The sequence continues at coordinate 21,054 of WQWD01000005.1, forward strand.
CAACCTTCTTGAGGTTTATTACGGCGAATTGCACGACAAGGGCAGTAATATTGCTCAAATTGTACTTGACGTGGTTCAGCACTATTCCATAAAAGTTGTAAATACGATTTCCGAATATGCTTTTCAGGAAGCCGCCCGTCTTAAGGCAACATATAAGATGTCTCTTGCGGATTGTATCGGACTTGCGACTGCTATTGAACTTTCCGGCGAATTTGTCACTTCCGATCACCACGAACTTGATGTAGTAGCAAAAAATGAACCTATTCCTATTTTCTGGTTCCGCTGATATTTCATGTGATATTTTCTAGCGTGCTGTCTTATTCCCACATCATACAGATTTTATCCGGCGTTTCTGCTACAATTAACCAATGCGCATGGCAGGAGACCCCTCTTACTTAGAACCTCTCAATAAAGAACAGCGGCGTGCTGTTTTGCATACTGGCAAGCCTTTATTGATACTTGCCGGGGCGGGGTCGGGTAAAACGAGGGTGATTAAAACAAAAATTGCGTGGCTTATCAGAGAGCAGGGTATCGATCCTCGTTCCATTTTGGCAGTGACGTTTACAAACAAAGCGGCAAACGAAATGGCTCATCGGGCACGCAAGATCGACGAGAGAGCCGGTAATGCAATGCTGCGTACTTTTCACTCCTTTGGAGCGTGGTTTCTGCGGCGCAATGGCCATCTTGCCGGGCTTGATTCGGGTTTTGTAATTTACGATGATACTGACGTTGTTGCGCTTCTTTCTTCCATAATGGAGAATACGCCCAAGCCCGAAGTGAAGTATTTCGCTCACTGTATCGCACGAGCGAAGGATTATTTTCTTTCTCCTGATGATTCGGAGCTGGCATTGATCAATCATCAAAAAAAGTTTCGTGATATTTACAAACAATATGAAGAACGAATGGCGCAGATTGGCAATGTTGATTTTGGCGACTTGATCAAAAAACCTGCGGAGATTCTTCGCAGTCAGCCGGAAGTTGCCAAGCGTTTCCACGACCGATTTGCGGTGATCATGGTTGATGAATACCAAGACGCAAATGTGGCGCAATTCCATTTGCTGAAGGAGTTGTGCAGTGTCTCAACTTATGTGTGTGTCGTGGGCGATGATGATCAGTCCATCTATCGTTTTCGGGGAGCGGAAGTAAAAAACATTTTGGACTTTCCCAACAGTTTTGCGGGCGCAGACATTATCCGCCTTGAACAAAACTATCGCTCTACTTCCCCGATTTTGCAGGCGGCATCTTCGGTCGTTAATCGCAATCGGGATCGATTAGGAAAAGTTTTAAACGCCGAAAAGGGAGACGGGCCTTTTCCTGAGCTGACCACCCATATTGATCAATATGCCGAAGCTGAATTTTGCGCAGACAAGATCGAGCAATCGGTTAAAAACAAAACAACTACATGGGCAGATTGGGCAATTCTCTACCGCACAAATGCACAATCCGCCGTGTTTGAAACATTGTTTCTGCGCAGGCGAATCCCGTATCGGGTTGTAGGTTCGTTCAAATTCTATGAACGTGAGGAAATAAAAGACGCCCTCGCTCTTTTGTCGTTTCTGGCAAACCCTCGTGACGAAGTTGCCTTTCGGCGTGTGGTGAATAAACCTACAAGAGGAGTCGGCCCCGTAACTGTTCACAACATAATTCAAGCTTCGATTACGGGCAGCAGCAATTTGGCGGAAACAAGCCTTACGCTTCAATGTTCGCAAAAAGCCCGTGCAGGCTTGAAAGAATTTATTAACGTAATTGACAACGCAAAAGTTTTGCTGGGCGATCACGAAGATAACACAAAAGATTACACCAACAATAAATATGTTAAAGACGTTGACGTTAAACGCAAGCGAAAAAAACTGGAATTAAACGGCGCAATTAAAAAGCAGGAACTAAAACCCGGCAAAGGGCTTTCGATCTGTGTTCACAATTTGTTAATAAATTCTGGCGTTGCAGAATATCATGCAATGGAAGATGAAATATCCGGCAATTCAAAGATTGGCAATTTGCAGGAATTGCTGAATGCGGCAATCGATTATCCAAACAACCGAGAAGGGCTATTAAACTTTTTGGAAAACATCGAGTTGGATCGCAATATGAAAGAGGAAACTCAAAATCCTCAGGACACAGTAACGCTTATAACTTTTCACAATACCAAAGGTTTGGAATTTAAGCGTGTTTTTATGACGGGGCTTGAACAAGGAATTTTTCCAAGAGAAGAAAAAAAAGACGAAGAACTGGAAGAAGAACGAAGGCTTTTTTATGTAGGCGCTACACGCGCGATGGAAGAACTTTACCTTACAAAATGCGAACAGCGAACGTTATACGGAAAAACTATGCCAATGACCCCATCATTGTTTTTAAACGAAATCGATAAAAGTGTGATAAATGAAATCAAGAAAAAAAATGACTTTGCATTTGGCATAACGGAGAGAGGCGGCTGGCAATCCTTCGGGAAACCCAGCAGCTCGGGCAAAGGCAAAGATCAAGATGACTATCTTTGGGAGAATAAAAGTTTTAACCCTTTTCAATTGACTTCTGCTATGAAAGAATTGGAAGAAGTCTCCGGCTGGCGTATCGGGCAGCGTTTATTCCATGAGAATCACGGTTATGGCGGAGTGTTAAAAATTAAAGACAGCGATGACGGGCCTATCGTATATGTTAAGTTTGACAACGGACAAGAAAAAAGTTTTTTAAGCGAATATCAAAGCAAGGCTTACGAAAAAATAGGAGATGATTGGTGATGACAAATAAATCTTCGTGCCATGAGGATCTTTCGCTGTTACGGCAAATCCCAAATGTTCTGCGTGTTAGAGGTTTTCGGCTCTATTTATCGAACAAACAAAGATTAGTGGATCTTTGGCTAAACGGCGGTGCGGCAGTTCTTGGTCACACTCCGCCAAACCTGCTTCGTGAATTAAAGAACACCGCAAGCCGTGGGCTTTATGCGCCATTTCCCCATTTTACGGAAGGACGCTTTTTTAAAGCCCTTGTTAAACTTTTTCCAGAATACAGTTTTCGCATTTACGCCGCACCGCCAACAGAGATCGCTGTGAATTTCTCACACGGAGATACGGAGATTGCGGAGAACACGGAAAAGTTGTTGATTAAGATTTGGCGGCCATTTTGCAACCCTGCTTCTCCATTTGATGTTGAAAATACGCCGATGTTTATCCCTGTTTTGTCGGGGGTTCAGACATGGCGTGATGGGTTGCCGCTGGGGTTATGCGTTATTGCGGCAAAAAACGAAGCTGATTTGGCACGTTTGCCGCCAAGCGACAGTTTCTCGCCCATTTTGCTTGCGACAGCAACACGAGGAATACACGACATTTTGGCAGCGCCTCAGCGGGCAAAATCTATGTTGCCACGTATCAAAAAAACTTTGCAAAATAGCCGCTGGCAGCAGCACGGAATCTATCTAACCTTAAAACATCAGCCAAAGGCAGATGAGTGGGCGGCATTGTTTCGGCAATTTTTTGAGGCAGGTTTCCTGCTGCCGCCAACTCCGCTTCATCCCGTTATCCTGCCCGGAGAAATCTCAGCAGGAGAAGAAGCAAAATTGACAAGGCTATTGGCGGCAAGTTGACAATCATCGGCATGGGGAGAGGCGTGGCTGGCAGGGAAAAACTCTGCCGAAGAGTCCGCTACAGAACCTCAGCAGAGAATAGAAAAGCCTTAAATGAATTTGCAGTTGCAATGAGAATATTTTAAATTGCTGAGTTTCTTTCGCGGGGAGCGGCAGAGATGTTTTTCCCTGCCAGCCACGCCTCTCCCCATGCCGATGTTGCCATGTGTGTGTGGGGGGGCGTATTGTATGCGGGGTGACAGTTATGGTTACTCGCTCACAAAATGACAGGAAACCCTCACAAAGTGCTTGCGTTTTTAACATGAATCATGCTACAATTCAATTATGAGGCAAGAGATACAAATTAAAACAAATCATTGCATGAATTCTGTCAAGCCCTGAAATAGGTTGACACTTTTATGCGGCAACCCTATGCATTTTTTCTGGTGTTTCATATCCAAGGGACTTATGCGGACGGCGGGTATTATATAAATACACAGCCTGTTC
>WQWD01000006.1 GCA_009785545.1 Treponema sp.
AAAGTGTTCCATGATTATCTGAAACAAAATTGATTCTTCACCGCCCGCAGGAGCTTCCAAATCAGCCGCAAAAACACGAGGCTCCAACTTTTCCAAAGGCTTTCTTTGCGGCATATCGAATTGACGCAATATCGCAATAGTATCAGCTCTGAGGGGCATCTTTTCATGTGTATCTGCGAAAAAGCCTTCAGGCATAATGTTGCGCAAAGTTAAAACTGGCAGCGGCATTGGTCGAAGATAAGGCTCAGACTCCAATGCGGAAGGTATCATCACCGAAGTTACTGTGGCGTTAACTCCCGGTATTATCGTAATATTTCCGGCGGCGATTTCGTCTTGAAACAAAGCAACATAATACCAGTTAATACCGGAAACAGGCATATCGATAAAAGGAGGTCTGATTCCCGACTGCACAATGACGGCACTACGCAAATCCTGCGGCCGATGGACAGGCTGCATACTACGGTATAAAACAACATTTCTGTGCGGCTCCGATACATCGTAGGTTATAACGACCCTATCCCCTTCCAATACCGCTCTTAAATTTGATATGCCCCTTGGAAGTTCCCTGACAACAGGAGGAGCGACAACAATCGGAACATCTATCTGCGGAGTTTGGGCAAAACCAATGCTTATACTGTTTATTCTTGGCAGAATTAGATCGAACCTTTGCCCTGTTAGATCGCTTGCCGCGATAAAATAATGAACATTGTCCATGCCGTCAGTGTCATCAATGAAATATTGCTGCCCATACCTAACAATGATAGGTCTTATATTGGCAGGAATTGCGCCTGTAAATGGGCGTGCCGCCCTAAAAATATAAACATTACCCCGAGCGTCAGGGGAATCTGTCCATGTAAGCCTTACAAGGTTCTGCCGGGCTTCTATCTGAATATTCGTAATATGCGGCATAAAATCCCGCACTTGAGAGAATAGACTTAAAGGAACCGCCAAGAGGAAAATTATTATTGTTGCAAAAAAGGGCTTTTTCATTCCTAATATTATTTTAATACTAAAATTGAGCGAAGTCTAGGGTTGGGGCGTACCAAATGTATGGGCATATGAAGTAGTAGACAATTATCGGCAGGGGGAGAGGCGTGTCTGCTCGGGAAAACTCCAGGGGAGTCCGCCTCTGAGCCTGCGTTGCAGTCTCTCTGGCGAGGAGTCCCGGAGATGTTTTCCCGGTCAGCCACGCCTCTCCCCCTGCCGATGATTGTCAATACACCGCACCCCTTTGCGTACGATGTCTGAATTATCTACTTGCTTTTTACCTCAACATAGCCTATAATCGAAAGTGAATCGAAAGAATTTCGAAAGGCAAGAGGAAATGAGAATCGAACTAAAACAAAGAGAAAAGATAATTCTCGACCGGCTCTCAGCCGAAGGAACAGTTTCCGTAGGAGAATTAGCCCGTGATCTTGGGCTTTCCGAAGTCACAATCAGAGGGGATCTGCGTGGCCTTGAGGATAAAGGCTGGATCAACCGCAAACATGGGGGGGCGGCAGCTTCAATTCACCGCCTTATTCTGGAACGGCAACGGGTATTTCCCGAGCGAAAAAACGCTATCGCTAAGGCTGCGGCAGGGCTTGTTCAAGACGGAGACGTAATAATGATTGAGGCAGGAACCACGACCGCTCTCATCGCCCGCTTTTTAACGGACAAACAGGATGTCCATATCGTTACTAATTCGACACTGGTTTTTTCATACGCCCGAATGCTCCCCAATTTGCAAATCACTATGATTGGCGGTGAGTTTCGCAGAGCAACCGAATCAATGGTAGGTCCTATCGCTTTGGAAACGATCAACCGAGTCAATGTAAGGCTTGCCTTTGTGGGCACTGATGGTTTTACCATCGAGCGGGGAATGACAACCCACCTTATCGAAGGAGCAGAAATTGTCAAAGCGATGAAAGCACGTGCCGGTACAACAATTCTTGTAGCAGATTCCAGCAAATACGGCAAATTCGGCTTTACTAATGTACTACCTTTGTCAGCAATGGATTTAATTCTAACCGATGAATTCCTTGACGCAGGTGCAGAATCGGAATTGCTCGAAGCAGAAATAAACATAAAAAAGGCAAACTAATCGGAGATTTAAATCGAAAGTTTAAGGAGAAATTATGGCTCATATATTGATAATGCCACGGCAGGGAAACACAGTTGAATCATGCATCATCGTTGATTGGAAAATAAAGGAAGGTGATGAGGTAACGGCAGAAACTACAGCTTGCGAGGTTGAAACCGACAAAGCTTCATTTGAGATCCCTGCCGGAGCTGTCGGCACAGTACTCAAAGTTTTGTGGAACGCAGGTGATGATGTGCCCGTCTTGGAGCCAATTGCTGTAATCGGTCAAGCCGGCGAAGCTTGGAAAGACGCTCTCGAGCTTGGAATTGGTGACTGTGGTCTGGGGTCTGGGGATCAAAGTTCGGAAAAAATATCTATTTCAAATACCCAAATTGCAAATAACAATATTCAACCCGAATCGCAGGTTCGATTAGACCCCAGTCCTCAGTCCTCAGATTATCCTATTTCTCCTCGAGCTCGTAATTTGGCAGAAAAAGAGGCGCTTTTTGTCGAAGCGGCTTGGGGTTCAGGTCCTGGCGGCAGGATCATTGAACGCGATGTACTGGCGACGCTTGAAAACAGACCGGCATTAACTGCCGCAGCCAAAGCAATGGAAGCGGGCACAATTCCGCAGCAAGGCTCCGGCATTGGAGGGCGCATAACAGCAGAAGATATAACATCAAACCTCCAGCCGTCAGTCTCTGCAATTACAGAAACTCCCATCAAGGGAATCCGCAAAATAATTTCTGATAAAATGCTTAAATCACTGGCGGAGAGCGCTCAATTTACCCTCAACGCTTCTGCGTCTGTTTCAAAATTGCAGGAAATCCGATCAAGAATAAAAACGTCAGAAGAATTTTCGGCGGGATTTGGGCTTTCCAAAATAACTGTAAATGATCTGATTCTATTCGCCGCTTCACGGCTGCTTATCCGTTATCCATACATGAATGCACACAAAATAGGCGATACAATCAGAACCTTTGAAAATGTTCATCTTGGAATGGCGGTAGATACACAGAAAGGGCTTATGGTTCCTGTTATACGCAATGCTAATCTGCTTTCTTTGGCTCAAATTTCATCTGAAGCAAAGCGGCTTGCCGCTGCTTGTCAAATGGGTTCGGCTAAACCTGAAGAAATTTCAGGTTCCACTTTTTCAATTTCCAATCTTGGAAGTCTTGGGATTACAAGTTTTACTCCGGTGCTTAATACGCCGGAAGTCGCCATCCTTGGAGTCTGCGGGATCGAACAAAAGCCGGTTCTCTCTCAATCGGAAACAAACTCATGCGGTTGTAGCTGTGACTGCCGGCTGGAACCTCATATAGGATTCAGTTTGACAATCAACCATCAGGTAGTAGATGGAGCTCCGGCAGCACGTTTTCTGAAGGCTCTATGCGACGCAGTGGCAAATATCGATCTGCTCATAGCGGCAGGCTGAAAAGGCTGAAGGAGCATTTATGTTTGATACGATAATTATTGGCGGAGGACCTGCCGGCTATCTTGCTGCCGAACGGCTTGGACATGAGAAGAAAAAAGTTCTCTTAATCGAAAGGCAGCATTTGGGCGGAACGTGCCTGAATGTTGGATGTATTCCTACCAAGACTTTGCTTAATTCAGCGAAGCAATATGTTCATGCCAAAGAAGCGGATAAATTCGGCATAAAAATTTCAGATGTCTCGTTTGACTGGCCAGCTATTCAAAACTGGAAAGCCGAAGTAATTACAAAGCTGCGCAGCGGTATCGAAGGGCAAATGAAACATTTGGGTGTAGAAGTGGTTAACGGCAAAGGCGAAATTATCTCGCCTCCATTCGGAGAAAAACCTGCGAGTGTCAGAGCAATTTCACCTAACGGAGAATCTTCGGAACACAAATCTAAAACGATTCTTGTTTGCACGGGTTCTATTCCTGTGATGCCTCCAATTCCGGGAGCTAAAGACAATCCAAAAATTGTGGACTCCACTGCTCTGCTCTCAATTGCTAATGTGCCTAAAAAGCTTTCAATTATCGGCGGCGGAGTTATCGGCATTGAATTTGCCGGACTCTTTTCCGCTCTTGGCTGCCAAGTTACAGTTATCGAAATGATGAACGAAATTGTTCCGTTTATGGATAATGAGCAAGCGCCAATTCTTCGCCGTGCGATGAAGGGTATTGATTTTAAGCTTGGCTGTAAAGTAGAAAAAATTGACGGCACAGATGTGCATTACACGACAAAAGACGGCAAGTCAGAAAAACTCGAAGCCAATCTGATACTCATGGCGGTAGGACGCCGTCCTGTCCTTGACAACTGGGGAGCTGCTACCGCCGGTCTTGATGTCAGAAACACAGGCGTCGCCGTTGACGATCGAATGCGGACAAATATTCCGGGTATTTGGGCAGCAGGCGATGTAACCGGCAGAAGCCTCCTTGCGCATACCGCCTATCGGATGGGAGAAGTTGCTGTTGCGGATATTCTCGCAGCTTTGGGCAGCGCTGCTGACAAAACCAATCGTATGCGTTATAACGCTATTCCTTGGGCTGTCTACGGCATTACGGAAGCTGCCGGGGTAGGTATCACTGAACAGGAAGCAGCGAATAAAGGGATTGTTATCCTCAAAGCAAGCTTACCCATGAAAATATCAGGACGCTTCGCTGCAGAAAACACTTTTTCAGGTGTCGGAGCTGTCAAAGTAATCGCAGATGCTTCCAATCGTCGTATTCTTGGAATACATGCAGTGGGCGCCTACGCTCCGGAATTTATCTGGGGAGGAGCGGCTCTCATCGAACAAGAAATGCGAATAGAAGACGTGAAACAACTTATTTTTCCGCACCCTACAGTGTGTGAACTTATCCGTGATGTAACTTGGACAATAACAAATAACAAATAACAAAGAAGGAGCTTTTATGCCAAAATCAATGATTGTAGATCCAAAAGAAATTAGAAAACCTCAGATTCTCAAATTAAAGGATATACCGATTAATCAGTATAAACCTGATTTTAAAAAAGAAGCCGCCTTGTATGGCAAAGAACGGCTTGTACGGATTTGGTACGACATGGTTGTTATTCGGGAATTCGAATCCATGCTGAACACTTACAAGACTCAAGGAACTTGGAACGGTATTGAGTACAATCACAAAGGGCCAGCTCATCTTTCCATGGGACAAGAAGCGTCGGCAGTCGGGCAGTGTGTAAATCTTTCAACTGACGATTATATTTTTGGAAGCCACCGCAGCCACGGGGAGATTATCGCCAAATGTTTTTCTGCTCTATGGCAGTTTGGGCAAAATGCCGAAGGTGAAAAACATCTCGAAACAATTATGAAAAATTTTCTTGGCGGAGAAACTCTAAGCGTTGCCGAAAAAATTCCTTATAAAAATATAGGCGACCTTGCCGAAAACTTTGTCTTGTATGGAACATTAGCGGAAATTTTTGCACGCAAAGCCGGCTTTAACCGCGGGCTTGGCGGCTCAATGCACGCATTCTTTACCCCATTTGGTTCTATGCCAAATAACGCCATTGTCGGCGGCTCCGGTGACATCGCTGTGGGCTCGGCTCTCTACAAACGGATTAACTGCAAACCCGGAATCGTTATAGCCAACATCGGTGACGCTTCCATGGGGTGCGGTCCTGTTTGGGAAGGGATGATGATGGCGGCAATGGATCAATACAAAACTCTTTGGCCAAAAGAGTCGGGAGGCGCTCCTCCTATTCTTTTTAATTTCTTCAACAATTTTTACGGCATGGGCGGGCAAACATCTGGAGAGACAATGGCTTACGGCATAATGGCCCGTGTAGGCGCCGGCGTTAACCCGGAGAATATGCACTCAGAACGTATTGACGGTTACAATCCCCTCGCAGTAGCAGACGCTATTGCCCGCAAAAAAGCAATCCTTCTTGATGGTAAAGGCCCGGTACTTTTGGACACTCTCACATACCGTATCTCAGGGCACTCTCCGTCAGATGCGTCAAGTTACCGCACCCCCGAAGAAATTAAACTCTGGCAGGAACATGACTCAATCGAAGAATATGGTGCATATTTAATCAAAAACAATGTAACAAAAAAATCCGAACTTGATTTGTTACGCGAAACTATACAGGCAAAACTTCTTGAAGTTGTAAAACTGTCTGTCAACGATGATATTTCTCCCAGATTGGGCGGAGCTTTTATCGAATCTGTTATGTATTCAAACGGAAACTCCGAAAAACTTGATGACCGAACCCCTGAGCTTTTACAACCCGTAGATGAAAACCCGCGCGTCAAAGCTCTTACGGGCAAAATCCGTTACGGTTTTGACGCAGAAGGAAAACCTGTTTCTAAAAACAAAGCCTACCAATACCGTGACGGGCTTTTTGAAGCGATGCTTCATCGTTTTACGGTAGATCCAACTATGGCGGCTTGGGGTGAGGAAAACCGTGATTGGGGCGGTGCGTTTGCCGTTTACCGCGGGCTTACCGAGCTGCTTCCATATAACCGACTGTTTAACAGTCCTATTTCCGAAGGAGCGATCGTGGGAGCGGGAGTTGGTTACGCACTATCCGGCGGCAGAGCTGTCGTTGAATTGATGTACTGCGATTTTATGGGGCGCGCCGGAGATGAGATTTTCAATCAGGCATCAAAATGGCAGTCAATGTCTGCGGGACTTTTAAAAATGCCATTGGTTGTAAGGGTTTCTGTCGGAAACAAATACGGCGCTCAGCACAGTCAGGATTGGACAGCGATTACAGGTCATATACCAGGTCTTAAATCATACTTTCCCGCCACACCTTATGACGCAAAAGGTATGCTCAATCTTGCTCTAAGAGGAACTGATCCTGTTATCTTCTACGAAAGCCAGTTACTCTACGACATAAGCGAACAGTTCGAGAAAAGCGGTGTCCCCGAAGGTTATTACGAAATACCCGAAGGCGAACCTGTTATACGCAAACTTGGCAAAGACATTACAATCGCTACGTTAGGAGCTACTCTATATCAAGCGATGGGAGCAGCGAAAAAACTTGAAGAAAAATTCGGTCTTTCCGCAGAAGTAATTGATATTCGTTTTATCAGCCCGTTAAACTACGATAAAATTATCGAATCTGTAAAGAAAACCGGAAAACTTCTACTTGCCAGCGATGCCTGTGAGCGAGGCTCATTTCTTCACACAATAGCAAGTAATGTTCAAACTTTCGCTTTTGATTATCTTGACGCTCCTGTATCGGTTGTGGGCAGTCGCAACTGGATCACTCCTGCGCCAGAAATGGAACATCTTTACTTCCCGCAGGTTGACTGGATTATTGATACCATTCACGAGCGTATATTACCCTTACCTGGTTACAATCCCGTTACGACGCAAACTACGGGGGAGTTGCTACGAAGGAATTTGCACGGAGTATAATTTATTTTTCGGCTTCCTCAATCCACGCTTGTTTGTAACTATCAAGTTCAGGGATAATGTATTTTTCTTGTTCTTGATAGTTTACGTCAAAATCCTGCGCAAGGTCACTTAAAGGTTTTCCGCTTATTGCCATTTTGGCTGTCATTGCAGCTCCAAGGGCTGAAGCTTCGGCAATATCAGTTAGAAAAACTTTATTGTCTGCAAGAGCTGAGGCAAGCAGACGGCTGTAACAATCATCTTTGCGAAAACCGCCTTCAGTGTATACTTCGTACCCTTTTTCGATACCCACTCTTTCCAGTGCAACAAGAGTTTGCATTACCATTGACAAACGCAAAATGGCGAATGATTTTTCGTAATCATCAAAACATGGAGGGAATTCCATATTGTCATCATAAAAATAGTTTTTTCCATCTTCGACAATACGTGCTCTTGAGAACGGAAATTGCCCCGAACCTTGTGTTATTTCCGGCATCAAAAATAGTTTTTTTTCTTTTAGAACACAACGGAACAACTCTTCATTCCAAATAGGATAATCACTGCGGTTATGTTTTTTAAACAGCAATTTTGTCCATGTCTCAAATTCCAATCCGCCCAAAAAGATAGCGGTTTTGACTGGCATTCCAAAAGCAGAGATATTAAAGAACACAACCTTGCCAAGTTCTTCAGGAGCAAAACCGTATTTCTCAACAGGATTCATGATAACGCACCATGTACCTGTTGAATTAAGGATAAAACCTTTTTCGCCTTTTTTGGCAAAATGCGGAAGCAGAGCCGAATTGGAATCGTGAATACCCATAGTTACTATCGTATCTTCGCCAAGACCTGTTTTTTGGATAAAAGAATCACTGATAGTTCCAAGAGAATCCCATGAGTTGTTAAGTTTATCAGAAATAATAGAGGCAACTCCCAAGTTATGCGCAATTGTAGAAAGCGTGTTATCAATTTGATCCCATAAATATGTATGGTTTCCCATATAAGAAGCTTCTATTCCCATTTTCCCGGTAAAACGAAAACCCCAAAAAGCGGAATACGGCAGTACTGCTGTAACATTTTCAAATTTTTCTTTGAATTTTTCCTGAGCAAAAAAGATTCCTTTTGCGGAATTTATCATCGCTTTGAATGCCGGCGTTCCGGTTCTTGCCTGAATATCTTCTGCGCTGCCGAACTTTTCATAAAAACTTTGATGAAAAGTTTCCCCGGGCTCGCAAGTGTAATACACACACGGCAATGCAGGTTTGCCGTCTTTTCCCACACAGACAAAAGTAGCTCCGTGAGCGCTGACTGCCAAAGCCTTTATTGGAAAAATTTGAGCAAAATGCTTTAGTTCCCCGATAAACCAATTTTCCATTGCGTTAAGATCATGGCACGGTAAACCTTCTACTAGCAGCGGCTCAAATACACGATAGTGCGCATCAAGCTGTTTAAGCGAATCATCATAGACAGCTACTTTTTTATTTGTCATTCCAATATCAATTACAGCAATAGCGTATTCCACAATTATCTCCTTAATATATTTTCATAATAATAAACGATGTTGTTATAACGATCAATATTTCATTTATCGATGCAGATGCTTGATTAAAATACCTTATTCAGTTATTATAAAATATAATGAAAGATTTGCAATATACGATAAACGATCCTTGTCTGAACAAAGATGAACGTATTGCCGCTCTGCTTTCATGGCAAAAGTCAGATGAATTTGTACCAGCAAAAATTTCCGGCGAAATAAATAACCACATACATACAATTTATAGTTTTAGTCCTTACACTCCCGCAATGGCGGCTCTTCGGGCATACGATTGCGGGCTTAACGCCGCCGGATCTGTTGATCATGATTCTATTGGCGCAGCTCGTGAGATGCTTGAGGCTTGTGCAATTTTAGGCATTGGCGGCTGTGTCGGCTTTGAAGTACGAGTCAGTTTTAAAAAAGATTCAGATGGAAACTTAAGCCCTTTTGCCTCCAGAAAAATCAATAACCCCGATTCTGAAGGTTTTGCGTACATGACCGTACAAGGAATTCCAAAAAATGAGATTGAGAAAGCAGCAGAATTTCTAATCCCCGTAAGAGAACAGCGCCTTAAACGTACCAAAGCTATGACATCTTCCGCTAATGCGCTGTTAAATGAAGCTGGCTTTAATGTTATTGATTTTGAGAACGACATTTTAAATGCATCAAAATTTACCGAAGAAGGAGAAATAACAGAACGTCACCTTCTCGCTGCAGTTGCTGAAAAAATTATTTTGAAATTTGGAAAGGGCAATAAGCTTGCTGAAGGACTTAAATCAAAATTGGATATCACTGTCTCGCCAAAAATAAAAGCAATGCTTTCCGATCCTTCCAACCCGCATTATCTTTACGATCTTTTAGGTGTTTTAAAAACGGACTTTCTGAACCGCATTTTCATTCAACCTGATGAAAACGAATGTATTCCTGCCCAAATAGTAACGGATTTTGCTCAGTCTATTTCCGCCATCCCGGGTTACGCATACCTTGGAGATGTTGGAGAATCTCCAACAGGTGACAAAAAAGCGGAGAAATTTGAAGATGATTACATCGAAGAGCTGTTTGCATGGATTTCCCGACTGGGATTCAATGCGGTAACTTATATGCCTCCGCGCAATACTATTTCGCAGCTTCTTAATGTGCAGCGCCTTTGCGGCGAATGGGGCTTTATGGAAATTTCCGGAGTGGATATTAATACTTCGCGTCAATCTTTTAACTGCCCGGAAGTTTTAAAAAACGAGTTCCGCCATTTGATTGATACTACGTGGGCATTGATCGCACACGAAAGACTTGCCTCAATTGATAAACGTTTTGGTCTGTTCTCCGTAAAAAACCCTTTGGCATCAATGTTGCTCGCAAAGCGCCTCGCTGTATATGCCTCTTTTGGAAAGAAACTGGATCTTTATCACCCTGACCAGTCTGCAGGTGAATTGGTTATTGAATTGGAAAAAGGTAATGTTAAGTGAGATAAAACCTGAATCAAACTTACGATTCAGACATAAATTTTTACAAGGAGAAAAATATGAACAAAATGAATCTTGCGGCGCTTGTAAGAGGGTTGTTTCTTGACCTGACAAAAAAACCGCATTTTGTTATAACCGATTATGCAAACAAAGAACCTGCGCCAAACGGTGCAATGTGTATTGAAATAACTTCCGAACAAAGTGAAGAATCCTCTGCGTTGATGATTCGCAAAGCTTATGAAAATTGGAAAAAGACAAACCCTGCTGCAGAAGACAAAATTATTCTTCCGTCATGTGTTGCCATAACATTAAAAAATAAATTTGAAGTGCTGTTTTGGATTGGCGATAATTATGATTCCGTGCAAAAAAAATGTATCGCAAAAGATGCATCAACTTTTATCGTGACATCCTCCGAAGCTAACACTACAATTACGCAGGAAGAGCGTTCCAATATCGTGAAAAACAAGATAGCTCTTGTAACAGGCGGTGCTCAGGGAATTGGAGAAGATATTGTACGAAATCTTGTTTCCGCAGGCGCTTTTGTGTTTATAGCTGACCTTAACATCAGTGGGGCGAAAAATTTAGCTGACAAAATTAATGCAAGCGAGAACCGGACTGCGGCTTTCGCTGTCGAAGTAAATGTATCAAGTGAAGAATCTGTAGAGGCGATGATCAACACCACAGCAGAAATAACCGGAGGTTTGGATATTTTTATCAGCAATGCAGGAGTACTAAAAGCTGGAAGTGTTTTGGAACAAGAACTTTCCGATTTCAAATTTGTAACAGACATAAACTTCACAGGCTTTTTTATTGTGAGCAAATTCGCCGGCAGACTTCTGCGAACCCAACATCTGACAGCGCCAAACTGGAAAACCGACATAATACAGGTCAATTCTAAATCAGGGCTTGAAGGCTCAAACAAAAACGGCGCTTATGCTGGCGGAAAATTCGGAGGGATAGGTCTTGTAGCAAGTTTTGCGATGGAACTGATTGAATACGGCATCAAAGTAAACGCTGTCTGCCCGGGGAATTTTTTGGACGGCCCGCTTTGGTCTGATCCCGATAAAGGTTTGTTTGTTCAGTATTTAACAGCCGGCAAAGTCCCGGGAGCAAAAACCATTGCCGATGTTCGTGCTTCTTATGAATCAAGAGTCCCAATGAAGAGAGGCTGCACAGGCAAAGACCTTGTGCGGGCAATCTTCTATATCATCGAACAAGAGTACGAAACAGGGCAAGCTATTCCCGTCACCGGCGGTCAGATAATGCTGCATTAAGAGGCGTTAATTGTTGTATATCGAATGTGATAATTTTGATGCCGCTTTTCATTTTTCAGTCGAAGAATATTTTACGCAATACGCCAGCTCACAAGAGCACTCTGGTGAGTACTTTTGCGAACCAATCATTATGATATGGCAAACCGGCAAATGTGTAATGTTAGGCAGTTACCAAACAGCGGAAGCGGAAATAAATCTTCAATTCGCCCGAGAAAATGGAATACAAGTTGTTCGCCGTTGCAGCGGCGGCGGAACTATCTTTACAGATTCGGGAACACTTCTATATACGATGATATTACCTAATCTCAAAGAGCAATACCCGCAACAAACATCAAAGGAAATTCTTGCAGCTTCTGTTGTCGATTTACTGAATAAAACAGGCATATCCGCACGGCAAGAAGGGCGTAATGATATAACTGTTGACGGAAAGAAAGTTTCCGGAATGGCGCAATATGTACGAAACAATAGAGTTTGCAGCCATTGTTCTTTGTTATACGACACTAACCTTGAAATGCTTACGCAAGTGCTTCATGTTGACCAGGAAAAAATACAATCAAAGGCAATCCGTTCAATTCGCAGCCGTGTCACTAATCTAAAAAATTATATGAGCGCCCCTTTATCTACTCAAGATTTCAAAGAGCTTATAAAACAAAATTTATTTAAGAAATATGACATAACTAAATACAACTTGACAGAAAATGACATTGCAAGAATAAATAAAATTTATCATGAAAAATACGCGAACCCATCATGGACTTACGGGCGTTCTCCAAAATTCTCATTTCGAAATACCAAGCGTTTTCAAGGCGGCAGAGTTGAAATATTTTTAGATATTGCCAATGGAATTATTGATTCCTGCTCAATTCGAGGAGATTTTTTGGGGACTGTGCCAATTCGTACTTTAGAGGAGCTTCTGGAAAACAAAAGTTTCCAATACAAAGCTGTTGACGACGTTTTATATCAAGTCGATTTAACTTCGTACTTTGGCGATATTACAAAAGAACAATTTCTATCATGCATGTTTGATTAACAAAAGGTGATACATGATTAACAAAAAACCTGAATGGCTGCGTATCCGCAGCATCTCAGATCCTAACATAACTTTCGTAGAGGAAACTATTAAAAGTTTAAATTTAAATACTGTATGCGTTGAGGCTAATTGCCCAAATTATGCGGAATGTTTCTCCAAAAAAACCGCAACTTTTATGATTTTGGGGAAAAACTGTACGCGAAACTGCCTATTTTGTAATGTTACCAATGATTTACCTTTGCTGGTAAACCAAGATGAACCGGAAAATATCGCATTAGCAATAAAAAAACTTGATTTGCACTATGCTGTGATTACATCCGTAACAAGAGATGATCTGCCTGATGGCGGCGCTGAACATTTTGCAAAAACAATTCAGGCAATCAGATCAAGCTGCCCCAAAACCGTTATTGAAGTTTTGATACCTGATTTTAATGGAAATTCTGGCTCATTAAAATCAGTCGTAGATTCGCAGCCTGACGTGATAAGCCACAACATGGAAACTGTTAGTGAGCTTTACAGTAAAGTTCGCCCACAGGCTGATTATCATCGTTCACTTGATTTACTTAAAAATATAAAAGCGTTAAACGCAAAAATTCGCTCAAAAACCGGAATTATGCTTGGATTAGGCGAAACTAAAGAGCAAGTTTTAGCGTTATTCGACGATTTGCGAAAAGTAAACTGCGAATTTATTACTATTGGTCAATATCTTGCGCCCACCAAAAAACATTATCCTATTCATGAATACATAACACCGCAGCAATTTGAAGAATACGGCACAATAGCAAAAACAATGGGGTTTGCATTTACAGCATCTGCTCCGTTGGTACGAAGTTCATATAACGCCAGCGAAGCATTTGGGATCCATGATTGATTTCTTTTAAATTTCCTGAACGTTCTTGAGCAAGTATTCTTCCGCTTCTGCGCTCCACAATCCTTGATTTCTGCCGCAAATTTCCGCCAGTTTTGCGAAGAGTGGATCGGCCTTTCCTTTTTCGACGAAATCATCAATTGCCGTAAGTTCGAGTCTTTTGTGAGTGTAGATAAGTTTTTTCCCGCCGGGAATTTTATCAAGATCAATCGTTGTTTTAGCTACAGCGTCAAGCCCGCCGATATGCGTAACCAAAAAACCGGGGTTGAGTTCTCCTTTTGCCATCATGGCAATGGATTCTTTCATGTCATCGGTATTCCCGCCGGAAGTTCCAACGATATGTGTTGAGGCGTAATGCACGTTGTAAAAATTGAGTTCCGCCGAAAAGTCAGGATCGTTAGGACCGGCAAAAAAATTCAGGCAGCCGTCACGTCCTAATAGTTTATCTCCCATTTCAAGAACGGACCTTACCGGAGCAAAAACAAAAACATCGTCAAATAGTTTCCCGCCATTTAAGGATTTGAGATGTTCCACAGGATCACTTATCGTATTTGTATTTACATAAATAAGTTCTACTCCGTTCTTTTTTGCTTCTTCAGGGCTTAAAAGCGAAGCCGCTCGAGAGAGGCGGTTATCGTCAATGTCGGTTACCACAAGAATAGAAGGTTTGCGTGGATTGTGAATGGCGTAATCAATTGCACCAAGTCCCATTGGACCAACTCCGGCAAGAAGCGCCATTGAGCCGCCTTTAACAATTCCCATTGAATGAACGTAAGAACCAGGTTTTGTGTGGTATTGAGCGTTAAACGCTCCCACAACACAGGAAACAGGCTCGGCAAGAGAGCCCATGAAAAAATTATCGGCATTGTATTCAAGGAGGCAGTTCATCTCCATTACTTCATTTGGGATAATTACATAGGTTGCGTTTCCGCCGATAAATTCGTAGGAATAACCGGGAGCCCAAAGAGTCGCCTCCCCATTTGAATCAGGAGCATTTAACGCTGGCTGGATGGCAAATTTGTCACCCGCCTTAAACTGACCTGCCCACTTTGCTCCAACTTTTTCGATGGTTCCGCAAAATTCATGACCAATAATTGGTTGAGTCTTATTCAAATCGTGACGTACTCGTTTGTGTTTTGCCCCTTGCACCGCCAATTTATGACTAGACATACAGATAGAATCAGAAACAACTTTTGCAAGTATTTCATCGTCTTTAATTGCCGGAAGCTCGATTTCTTCCAGCCTGAGATCGTTAACACCGTATAAACGGACAACTTTTGTTTTCATATACACTTCTCTTATCGATTTATTAAAACTTCTTTTTCATATTGATTCACTCGGGAAAGCCAATTCATTCCCACAGGAACTTTGTCAACAAGGCAGAGCTTATCCCAAACCGCCTGAAATGGAAGTGTTTTTAATTCTTCCATCAAAGCAAGCCTTTCTGTGTATTTCCCGGCTTTTTCTGCATCAGTTAACAATTTGTACGGCTCAAGCAGAGATTCCAAAAGCCCTTTTCGCAGAGACCTGGTGCCAATAGACCATGCTGCTATACGATTAATCGAAGCGTCAAAGAAATCCAAAGCAATGTCAACTCGATCAAGGAATTTGTGACGTATGATTTCACGGCATAGATCACGCAATTCATCAGAATAGATCGCAACATGATCCGAATCCCATCTTACACCTCGGCTAAAATGTATTAACAGTCCGGGAACAAAGAGCATTGCCGCCGAAACTTTGTCAACCAATGTTTCGGTTGGGTGAAAATGCCCCGAATCCAAACACAGGCGTATTTTTTTAGAAGCGGCGTAACCCATATAAAATTCGTGAGACCCTACAACATAAGACTCACTTCCAATACCAAAAAGCTTTGACTCAACAGCATCGGTAATTGTATCCGTGTTGTATTTAACTGCTAAAATTTCGTCTAACGCATCCATGAGCCGCAGGCGAGGAGAAAGGCGATCTGCCGGAATATCTTTGGAGCCGTCCGGAATCCAGATATTGTTTACAGCAGGACTGTTTTGATTAGCTCCGAACTCCGCAGCTATTTTTCGAGATGCTTTTGAATGACGAATCCAAAAATCTCGTATTTTAGGGTCGGCACTTGAAAGTGTAAAACCGGAATTAGCATTTGGATGAGCGAATAAACTTGGATTAAAATCCAAAGGGATTTTCTTTTTCTTTGACCAAACAAGCCATTTTTTAAAGTGCTCCGGTTCCAACTCATCGCGCATAACCTTTTTGCCGTCAGTTTCGGCATAGAAACTATGGAGATTAAATCGTTTTTTTCCAGGGATTAGGGAAAAAGCGAATTCAGCGTCAGCACGCAATTCATCACCATTACGGGCACGACCGGGATAATTACCTGTAGCGATAATACCTCCACCAGCTCCTACACTGCCTTCAAACCCAACCACATCATCACCCTGCCAGCATTGTATGGAAATGGGAATGTCAAGAGCCGAGCGAATCGCTTTATCGGTATTTACTCCTAACGCCGCATAAGCGCTCTTTGCCAAAGCATAAGCATTTTCAACAGATTCCACACTGGAAACTTGATTCAGTTTCATAATTCCTCCATGAAGTTAAAACATTATGTTTATTTTGTAGAAACACTAGAACGATATTGTTCCACTTCCCAATTATTTATAAAGTCAATTTTATCATCTGCCATAAAAAGCGGTTCGCCAAAAGACTCGGTATACACAGCAACCTTGACAGAATCTTTAAAAAGATCAAGAGCAAGTTTTGCTGCTTTCTCAGTAACTGCGGCGGAAAAAACACCAACACCCTGAACAACAATAATCTTAGGTGATCTTCCTGTTTTTTTCTTGTGCTCATTGAGGTCTTTCAAAATTCCTTCGGCATTTTGAGCGTTTGTAAAAAGCGGATCACTGCCAGCATAAACAATATGATCCGGAGTAAAAGCCGACGACACTGAAGCGAAAGACGATCTATCCTTAGTAAACGCAGAAATCTCACGACTGGTCATAAATGCAACAGTTTTTACACTATTATCAAACTCCGCAATGGCTTTTGCTATTTCGCAAGAAGGCATTTCACGCTTTTCATCAGAAAAATCAGGTTTCCTTTTTATTTTAGCGTCAATTTTTGACACAATTTCGCCGTAAAGTTTTTTTATATCATCAGCATTATCTGCACCAACGAATACTCCGTGGTTTTGTAAAAAGATAATCGCAGCTTTTTTTCCTTGTTTTGTTTTATGTTCATCAATAGCGTTTTTTACTGCAATGGAAAGAATATATCCCGGGTTAATTGAGGGAATCCATATTACGTCATCGCCAAAAATTTCTCTGATAGCTTTTTCGCCATCTACAGAACAGGTAATGCCGTTAACCAAAGCAGGATGCGTGTGGACAACTAGCGCAAATGGTATAATGTCGTGTAACAGCGCTTCCACGCTTGGGCGTTTTTGTTCTTCTCCTGGTTTTCGAGCGGTCATCATGTCCACTAACACAGCACTCTCCCTCTGAGCGCTTGATTCGGGATAAATTTTTCCCAGTATAATAGACAGTGCCTCTCTATCCATTTTAACAAAAGAATCGGCTGTCACCTCAGCCAAAGAAAAACCTGAAGCTTTTACATAAAGGGTATACTGATCTTTCCACGATGTATTCCCGCCGCCAGCCAGAACATATTCAGGATCACTGCCATAAAGCTGAGACAATTCTACTAATATGTCTATATTTTTATCTATACTCATTACTAATCCATGTGGAACATTTCGATCAAGTTATCAGATATCGGAGATTCATCAAGATTAGTATCCATAATATCTTTCATCATGTGCCACCACTTTTTTACGATCTCTTTGCTTGGAAGTTCATCATTTGCAGCATCACTGGCGAGGTATTGGTAAGCGAACAATGTATTTGTTTTAGAATCTAAATATATTGTGTAATTGGAAATTCCAGCTTTTCTGAGTTCTGCCTTAAGCTCAGGCCATATTTCATCATGCCGTTTTTTATATTCAGCCTCACAACCAGGGCGTAAACGCATGGCAAAAGCATTTCGTTTCATGAGTAATCCTTTGTATAGGATTGGGGACTTGGGGTTGAGGAGCGGAGAACATAATTGCCGTATAAAGCTCTATATGAATATATAAAATTAAATAACGAACAATACCCCTAACCTGTAATCCCTGTCCCTTCTCCTAATTCCTTTAGTACACGTATCTCCAAACAGCTATATTGTCCGGATCAAATCTGAAAGGAGCGCCTAGTAAAATTTCCGTTCCGCCATCACCGGCAGCCGTTACTGTGAAACTACCAAGTCTACCTCCGTACAATGTGCCGCCAATTTCGCCATCAATTGTTCCATTGGCTAACGCAGTCGCTACATAACCTGAAAGGTAACCTAAATCAATTGGGTTCCAAAGGAACATAAAAGGGCATGAGCCGTTTTCAATATATTCCGCCATTTCGGAAGGAAGACCAAGACCGGTAACATATACTTGACCGATTAAACCCTGAGTTGTAACAACTCTTGCCGCTGCCGCAATTCCAACTGTGGTGGGAGCTACGATTACTCTAAGGTCAGGGAAACTTGCCAAAAGCGCTTGGGCTTCAGAAGTGGATCTATCACGAAGATCGTCACCAAATACAATTCTGACAAGGTCAAGGTTGCTGAATTGGGGTTCTGTTAAAACCTCTTGCATTACCGCAATCCAAGCATTCTGATTTGAAGCTGTGCTGGTTGCGGAAAGGATAGCAAATTCGCCGGCACCGCCTGTAAGGTAATAAACTGCCTCAATCAAGGTTCTGCCAATGGCCTGAGTGTCGGCCTGATTAACATGAACGTTACGGCTCGCAGGATTAACTGCTGAGTCCAAAGAATAAACTTTGATCCCCTGATTCATCGCTCTTGCAAGAGCTGGCTCCAAGGCATCAAAATCATTTGCGGCAATTCCGATTGAAGCAACTCTTTGGGCAATAAGCTGATCGATAATCTGTATTTGGCCTTCCGCTGTTGGAAGAGCCGGAGCTCTAGTGATAGCAATGCCTCCTTGTGCCGTGATTGCATCTTCAAATCCGGATAACATACGATCCATGTACGGATTTCCTGTGCTTTTGGCGATCATTGCATGAGCGCCCTCCTGAGCATCGCGACGGCAGCCAACGACGGCAAACAGCAGAGCCGCAAGCAATAAAAGTGTAATAACTTTTTTCATTCTTTCCTCCTGAAAGGTCTTTTATTTGGAACACCAGTCACACTAGTGATTTTCCCTAATTATTCTGCTTAACAGTTATTTTGTTTACCCTTAAATTGTTCACTAATACCGAAATTATCAATAAAAGCCCAAGAATAATAAGCATTACTTCCGGAACAATATTGAAAAGACCTAGCCCAAATTGAAGGAAACCTATAATAAAGACAGCCAAAATAGGACCGATAACACGACCAATACCACCAGCAGTACTTACGCCTCCTAGTACAACCATGGCGATTACATCAAGCTCATAAAATACAGCGATATTAGGCCGGACACTCATCATGCGAGATGTAAGAAAAATCGCACATACCCCACACATCAAACCTGTTAAAAGAGAGACAGACATGAAGATTTTATTTGTTTTAACTCCAGAATATTTACAAGCTAAAAGGTTACTTCCCATTCCAAATATAAGTCTACCAAACCCTGTCTTATGTATCAAGATATAAAAAATAACAGCAACAATAACAAAAGCTATAAGAATAAACGGGAATGGACCCACATAACCCCAACTAAAAAAAGTGAACCACGCCGGGAATCCACCAACCGCCTGATCTCTTAAAATTACAAAAGCAAGACCTCGAAAAATAATCATAGTAGAAAGAGTGCAGATCATCGCAGGTAATTCCGGAAATTTAATTTGTATGAGACCGGTAAAACCACCAAGAATTGTTCCTATAATAAGTGCAGATACAATAGCCAAAGGCATAGGAAGCCCAGCTCTGAAAAGAACTGCCATCATTACTGAAGTAAGAGCGACATTAGAGCCTACAGAAATATCAATTCTTCCAAGCACGATCACCATCATCATGGGAAATACAATAAATGCGCTGTCCAGAAAATTCCTTGGAGCATTCAGGATATTTGGAAGACTAAGAAAAAATGGAGAGATAATTGTATTTATAACAAAAACTAAAATCAAAATGGCAAATAAAATCCATTCCCATTGAAAGAAAAACTCCTTCCAATTCCATGGTTTGTTTATACTTAAACTTGTGTTTGTTTTTTCCATAACTGTTCCTCCCATCATATGACCCTGCGGCGTAAATTAGCTCTGTCGTTATTTCGTTTTATTAATACATTCATAATGATAGCAAAAAGAATTACAAAACCCATTATTGCTTGCTGCCAAAATGGAGATACATGAATTAGCGGCAAAGCGTTTGCTAATAAACCAAAAAGCAGTACGCCCAACAAAAGACCGAAAACATTTCCGCGTCCTCCGGATACAGCAACACCGCCAAGCACACATGAAGCGATTACAAATATCTCGTACCCAGTGGCCGTATCTCCTTGTGCAGAAGCGAATAACGAAACCCAAAGCACACCGCCAATGCCGGCGAGCAGTCCCATCAGAGCATATACAAGCGTAACAATTCTTTTTCTTGGAAGACCGATAATATCGGCAGCGTCACGGTTTGATCCAACAGCATAGATACGCCTTCCTGTTCTGGTAAAATTGATAAAGATTGTGAAAATGATAAATATCACTATGGCAATCACTACAAGGTTATTAATTCCCAAAAAAGTGTTTTGTGCCATGTCCTTAAAACTATCCGGCATCTGGTGAGCACTGACCCAAGCACCGCCTGAAACTATGAAGGTCAAACCTCGTACAATATGCATCATGCCAAGTGTAGCAATAATCGGCAGAATAGAAAAACGCGCCACAAGAGTTCCGGTAACAAGTCCTATAGCAGCACCAATAAGAGCACCTTGAGCTACTAAAATCGCCGGAGGGATATCAGGGAAATTTTTTACAGTAATGCCGACAACCATACCGGAAAATGCGACAATAGATCCGATAGAAAGATCAATACCGCCGGTAAGAAGAACCATCATCATTCCGACTGAAAGGATAGCCAGAATCGCTGTATTAGTAAACAAATTATCGATATTTCTTGGTGTAAGGAATTCGCTATTGCGAGACTGCACAACAATCGCCAAAATAATTATAATGAATACGAGACCTAATTCACGAAACTTGGATAATTCCCAAGCTTTGTTAGTTAAGAATTTTATTTTATCATTCACATATACCCCCATTAGTTTCCGCTATTATGCTGCCTTGCTTTCAGATAAATCATGCATAGCCGCCCTGAGTATCATTGCTTGATCGGTTTCTTTTGTATCAAAAATAGCGGTTACTCTACCATCATGCATAACTACAATTCGATCACTCATGCCTAAAACTTCAGGCATTTCCGAAGAAACCATAATAATCCCATAACCGCTTTTTACAAGATCGTTCATGATCTCGTATATCGCAGTTTTAGCTCCAACATCAACACCTTTAGTCGGCTCGTCAAGAATGATGAGTTTTAAATCACCACCAAGGAGTTTGCCTACTACTACTTTTTGCTGGTTTCCGCCGGACAGAGTAGAAACCTTGTCATGAACATTGACTGCTTTTACTCCCAATTTACCGGCAATTTCACCCGTTATTATATTTTCTTTTTTTAAATTTACCATTCCTTTGCGTAAAAACTTTTTCAAAACAGAAAGGCTTATGTTTTTTGCGATCTCCCAACGGAGCACCAATCCCTGTTTTAATCTGTCCTCAGGCAGATAACCAATCCCCGATACGATGGCTTGAGCCGGTTTCAGGTGGGGCATTTTTTTTCCGTTAAGGTATAAAAAACCAGAATCGTATTGAGTAATACCATAAATCGCGTCACATACTTCTGTTCGACCCGCTCCAACTAACCCTGTAAGTGCGACAATTTCTCCTTTTTTAACAGAAAAACTGACATCTTTGAAAAAACCTGTTCTAGAGAAATTTTCCACACGGAAAATCTCTTCACCAACAACCGCTTCCCTCTTTGGAAAGAATTGTGTTATTTCACGACCAACCATCGCAAGCACGATCTCATTCTCGCTTACGTCTGCTTTGTTCCACGTGTTTATATACTTACCGTCACGGAACACAGTTACTCTGTCAGCCAGTCTGTGAATATCATCAAAACGATGAGAAATAAAAATAATTGAGACTCCTTTATCTCGCAAAGATTCAGTAATACGATAAAGA
The DNA here is from genome assembly GCA_009785545.1 of Treponema sp. GTDB lineage: Bacteria > Spirochaetota > Spirochaetia > Treponematales > Breznakiellaceae > WQXQ01. The sequence continues at coordinate 21,821 of WQWD01000006.1, forward strand.
TCTTCGCACTCACGGCAGGAAAGCGGAGCTGTGGGTTCATCCATAATGATTATTTTCGCATTAGTGGAAAGCGCTTTAGCAATCTCGACAAGTTGTTGTTGAGATACCGAGAGGCTTCCCATTTCGGCACGGCTGGAAAATTTTGCATCCAGTTGTTCCAAAAGCTCTTGGGTTTCTTTATGCATAGTTTTCCAATCTATAAAATCTGTAGACTTTATGCTTTTTTCATGACCCATAAATATATTTTCCGCTACAGATATGTCAGGAAAACAGGTAACATGCTGATAAATAGCGGCAATTCCCAAACTTTGGGCATCCTGCGGGCAAGTCATATTTACCTGCATTCGTTTTACAGTGACTTCTGTGTCGTTCCCTTTAAGTTTTTTGTAGGCATAATTCATCCGTTGCAGTAGGAGCGGGCTAACAAAAATACTGCCGCTGTCAGGCTGATAGACGCCTGTAATTATTTTGATAAGAGTAGATTTACCGGCGCCATTCTCTCCCATAAGCGCATGAATCTCACCCGGTTTAAGCTCAAATTGAACATTTTCCAAGGCTTTTACACCCGGGAAACTTTTTGACACATTTTTTAGCTCCAAAATATTTTCCATTCAGACTCCTCACCTATTTATTTTCCACCGTAATTTGTTAAATCTAAAATGGATATTTCTATTGAATTGATGGAGAAAGTAATAGTATAATATGGCATGGACAAAAAAAACAACAACAATAATACTTTTTTGCATTATCTTCCATACAGTGAAGAAGATGAAAAACTAGGAATGCTCTGTACAACTGCCGGGTTTGTTAATGTCCCGCCTGGAGGAATATATCCGCCGCAAAAAAACGATCATCCCACTCTTTTTCGAACAGTAACAGAAGGTCGTACTCTGTCAGAATTTCAAATTGTTTATGTTACCGATGGAGAAGGGACATTTATTTGTGATGGTTCCACTTATCAAGTAAAAACCGGTTGTGTCATGATATTGTTGCCGGGGTTAAAACATAGTTACAAACCACTAACGGAAACCGGCTGGAAAGAATACTGGGTTGGTTTTAAAGGCGATTATTTTTTACGATTACTGGAAGAAGACAGGCTTTCAGTGGAACATATTTTTTTTGAAACAGGATTGCATGATTCTATTATATCTTCTTTTAACCAAATTTTTCATGAGGTGCAAAATCAGAGACCTCTCTATCAATTAAAAACCTGCGCATTAATAATGTACATCATAGCAGAAGTATTAACTCGAGAACGCCGGGAAGAGCAGCCAAATTACTATGAAAAAATAGTAGCGAAGGCAAAATACATGATGGAATCAAATGCCTACAATGATATAAATCTTTCAGGAATTTCAGAACAATTGGGAATAAGTACTTCAAGATTAAATGAAATTTTCAAAACTTACACGTCAATGACTCCCTACCAATATTATATTCATACAAGAGTGCACAAGGCCGAAAAACTTTTGGAACAGGAAGATATTTCAGTAAAAGAAGCGGCATACAGAATGGGGTTTGAGGATCAGTATTATTTTTCAAGGCTGTTTAAAAATAAAACCGGAGTTTCTCCCTCTGATTGGAAAAAATTCGCTTCAGGAAACGGGTAAAAACCTTTTTAAACGGTTACACTTAACTGTCCGAAATATCTTAAAACGCCAACCTACTTCACACGTTCGCGGATAGCAACGTTTACTTCAATTTTAAAACCTGAACCGAGTTCCATTGGGACAATAAGCGCTTCTACTTCGCCGAGGTTTGTGGAAACTTCCATGTTATCGCCGGTAAAGAGTGCCGGTGGAGTCAGGTCAAATTTGAAGCCCAATTCATGAAGTTTTGTTACCGCCTGAGCAGTAATCATGTTTGCAAGCTCTTGAATCGTAGCTTTGGCAAGCTCGTCAAGAGTTGAGAAATTTTCATTGTTCATTGCGCCTGC
>WQWD01000007.1 GCA_009785545.1 Treponema sp.
AGCTCCTCGCCGAACAAGTTCTGAATTTGTTTCCGCTACTAAATTTCCTGCCGAGTCAAAATGCCATTCTTTTACTCCGATGTCCGCACTGGTCATTCTTATCCGCCGTCCAAGCCTGTCATAATATATTCTAAGCGGATTGCTGTAACGACCGTCAGGGCCGTTAGCATCATACACCACGAGTAATTCGCCTAACCCGTTATACCTGTAAGTTGCCCAAGTAAGAGGATTATTGTTACGGTCTTGACGTTCCACTCTCGTTATATTTCCACGACCGTCTCTGGCTTGCAAACTTCTGTTGCCTAACGGATCTGTCGTTATTACCCACGCTCTGCCATCACGTATCTCATGGCGAACTGTTTGTTTATTTCCGTCAGGCAATGTCGTACTTCTTACACGATCGAGGCTGTCAAATTCATGCACAGTTGGGTTTAACATTATCATTTCACGTGGATTCCAGTACTTCACCAATCTGTCCGCTCCATCTGAGCGTCTTGTTCGTTTGTCGACAAACAACGGCTGTCCTACTCTAACTGCTCGCCCTCTGGCATCATAAGCGGTAAACCCACTGACATTCCAGCCTATACTTGTATTTCTATTACGCCACACTTCTCCCTGTTTCGCTGTAAACAATATTCGTCCCAGTCCATCTACTGCTATCACTGTTGTTAGCGTATCGTTGTTACTATTATCAAACTGCACTTTGTTTTCTGTTACCGCATACCAGTTTCTGCCCGGAGATGTCACATAACGATGCGTTATCGTTGGACTTTCTTCTCTGGCGTACGGACTCCATACTTTTATCAGCCGCCCATAATCATCGTACTTATATTCTATGATGTTTCCATTTTCGTCTATTTCTTTTGTCCTTCTGCCAAAACGTGTATCCCATCTAATATAAGATCTATACGGAACAATGTCCGGACCACCTCTGCTTATTTCTTCCAAAAACTGATGATATGTTGGGTCAAAGACATATTCGACAAATGCGCCTCTGCCTCCCCGATCGGTTATCCTTGTGAGGTTGCCGTACCTGTCCCATTCAAATACATTTACTACATCATTCTCACTTTGGCTTGAACCCAGCATTTGTGTTTGTCTTAGAAGTGCGCCAGTGTTAGGATCGTATTCCCCTGTACGTCTGCGCAGAAGCTCTCTCCTTGAGCCGTCGGGTCTCGAGCCGTATACTCTTATCTCTGTCGGGTGCGCACGAAGATACGAATTAAAAGAGTTGTGCCTAAAACTTATATCCACATCTAGTATATCACTGCCGCTTGCACTTTCTTGAAAACGTTTTACGTTTCCATAGTTGTCAAAACTTAGAAACTCCGTCTTTGTGAATACAAAGTTGCCAGTTCCGCTTGCAACTTCAAACTCTCTGTGTATTTCTCTTATATATCTCGCATAACGTCTGTGGTTGTCTGCTGTGAATATAGATTCTCGCAGGAGGTTTGATCTTTCATCATACATTCTAACCGATTGCACCATTCCTCGAAGATTATATCTATCGTTGTAATATACTCTTTCGGTTCTTCCCATTCTATTCCTGCGATTGCGGCAGTCAACAGGCTCTATAATCACTGTTCTGAATCCGTAAAACTCTTTTACTTCTCTGTCAAAAAATCCGTCATAGTATGAAAATATTGTTGTATATTCCCTAACACTTTCAAAGTTTGGTCTTATCAATCCGTTGCCTTCGCGGTTTTCACGCCTCGTTACTTCGGACATTACATAACGGCTTCCTGGCATATTTGTTGTTCCCGGCATCAGCTCGTATCTAATATCGATTTCTCCGCCTTGTGGGAGCCTTATATTTCGAAGCAAGCCAACATCTCCTGCGAGGTTAGGCTGCACAAGAAGATAATTTGTTCCCGGTATTCTAAGCACGCGGTCGGGCAAACCGTCTCCAGTCATGTCCATCATTCGGATCATTACACCGCTGGTGCTTGTTCCTATATTGAAACCTCCGCCGCCTCCGCCTGTGACGTTTACTGTGAAACCCCAAGGCGTCCAGATTGAAAATGTCCCCCCAGCATTTGCGCTGGCACTAAGACCTACAGAAACAGTGGAATTTGTTTCTAAACTATTAAGATAATTTCCAAAATCAATACCTAAACTGTTAAACCCTGTTTCGCCAACAAAGTCGTCAAGTCCGGTTATACTTGCAACATTCCCTACAAGCGGCAAACTTTGAAATAACCAGGTCGCAAGACGACCATCTATTTTTTGATTTAAATCGTTAATATAGTGTTGCTCCAAATCGTTGCCATTTTCACCCCATTGAGGCATACTGAAACGTTCTGGCATATCAGCAAACCTATTGCCAAGATTAAACCACACATGAATTTCACTTCCAACTATTTTTACCTTGTCTGGAAGACCATCCCCATTCATATCTATGAGCATTTCGGTTGTTTCTACAACAGAAACAGAGTAGTTCGTTCCGCCCCCGACACCAACATTGACTCCTATTGTAAAAGTTCCTGTTACACAGCCTCCACCTCCAATTCCACGTGATGATGAAACGCCTATTGTTCTTGTAGTTGCACGATTTATATTAAAACCAGTAAATCCTGCTAATGTATTATCATTCCTAAAATTACTTTCCCTGCGTCCCAAGTTCATCCTAATTATATTTCCATTAATAAAATCAGGCAGACCGTCGCCGGTCATATCAATAAATCCAGAAGTTTGACGGGTGTAATTTTGCGACCCAACGGAAAAACTGCCGCCTCTTCCGCCATTACTTCCACCATTTATGCCAAAACTTAAAGGTCTGCCGCTTCCGGAGAAACTTGTACTAATAGTACCTGAAGCGCCGATGGTACCTCCTAAAATGCGTGTACTAAAAGTATTTGAAGTTATATTTGGTATGATATTTGGCGGTATTGGAGTAGACCAACTTACAAATCCATCTCGGCTTCCTTCTGTAACAATTAATCCATTACGAGTTGATTGAAGAATATCTGCCATCCCACTTCCGTTTATACTTTGAATCGATTGGTACATATGCGATGAGCCGTTATTCCAACTAAAGTTTCCGGATAAACCTAAGCTTGGACTAAATAAATTATTATCAGGAGAATCAAAACCTTCAAGAATCTCTGTAGGCGGTGTAATTTCAGAGGGGAACTCTCTGGGAACAAAATGAAGATCTGCAGAAAGATTTATGGCTCTGTCTATTCCTGTATTATTACTTCTGCGAACCATAGGGATAGTTCTGCCGTCTGGTTGGTTTTGGACAAATAAACTATCCAGCCTATGATAATAACTTAAACCTCCCATACGACTTGTATGAATACGGTTTCCATATATGTAAGGAAAATAAGCTATCGTTTCTTCAGACATACTATTAGTGAAGTCAGGTATACGCGAAACAGGCCCAATCAAAGCATCGTCATTTTTATCCAGTCTCCTTCCTGTTATATTGTTGTGTAGTTTTTGCCCGACAGGTGTTGTATCCGGGATAGCAGCACTCAAAGCATCATCTACAGTAATAACAGAGACAAAGGATATGGTTCCCGGTCTATTGGGCTCTCTTGGGTCAGTGTCTCCTTTTTCAATAAGTAACCTGTTCTGACAGAATTGGCGCTCTTCATGCTGTTGATTCCCCAACCATATTGCATAATACCATCTGTTTACGCCTCCATATAATAATTCCAGCCTATTAAAACCAAGTACTGTTTCTTCAGCTTTATCCAAATTTTCTTCTATTTGATCTTTATCTAAATCACCCCAATCTATATCTTCAATTTCACTTATGAGTATGCTGTATGAATGCTGCGATTCTGGTTGTTTGGTTGAAAAGCCTTCTCCACTTTCCCAGCTTACAGTGCGTTGTCTTATTGGCTTTTGTTTAAAGCTATATCTTCCGTTATCGTAGACTAATACCGGTAAAACGATCCCGCCATTTTCTACCGTATGCATACCCCCTGAATAATACAAGATTGATCGTGTAAAATTTCCGGTGTAATGCACAAAATTAAATGCCATACTTTTTTCAAGCAAAAGTATAATTCTATTAAATAGATGGACATCATCTTGAAGTAATTCCCCAAGGCCTTTTTCCGTAATATTAACATTATATTTTGCTTTTAATAAAAATACATCGTCTATCTTTTGGTAAAATGTAAATTGATTGCTAAGAAAATAATACCACCCGTAAGATGTTAAAATACGCTGAACCTCGTCAAGTTCCTCTTCAGTTAGATCATCGCGTAACACATAATACCCTTCATCCTCCGGATCAGAAGGCGGAAAATGCTCAAAAGCGTCTGAAAATGTATCAAAATCTACGGTTTCATCCAAAAATTGAAAAATAGGAGCTATTCTTTCATATTGAATTTGTATATCTTTCCAGCTTCCAATTGTGTATACATCCCCTTGATAATGTAAACGCACTCTTTCCATGTCATCTAAAGATAAACTTTCGCTTATCCAATTGAAATTGGTAAATGTATAAACAAATTCATATTGCAAAGTTTCAATATCATTATAGTTTGATTTTATTGGTATTATTATTTCTAAGTTCTCATACCTGTTTAATCGTACTGTAGCCCATCCTGATTTATCACCGTTTATAAAATATGGTACTTTATGGCTCGATTGGTTTTCAAGAATACCGACAAACGGCTCTGTTACTGTAATTGGATAGAAGTTTATGTTACCCCTTTCATTTTCTCCAATCGCAATGCTCCATATTTCTTGTCCGTCTATTACATCTCTTATATCTATGATAAGCCTTTCATTCTCTCCCTGTGGGGATATGTACCCGATTGCATCAAGCTCTCGGTCTTCGATTGTCTCTTGCTTACTTGCCATGAGAAATATATTATTTTGATTAGAGGTGGTGGCTATGGGTACAGGAAACCCGTATATTAACTTGCTGCCTTCCGGTTGCAGAGTAAACCTTGCCAACTTTTTGAAATACAAAGTATCTTCCTGTATCAAACTGCTAATAGCTAGCTCTTTTTGTCTTACTCGTGCTACAGATAGTTCTGGGTTCCTGATATATGCATTGTCACCTGCATGAAACAAAAAGTATGCGCGTAACACATCTCGGTAATTATGTCCATTATCTCCATCTCTTTTTGTTGCTTTGTCCCATAATGATCCAAAATGTTCTGCTGATATAAATCCCGGCACATACCAGCCTAATTCAAGTATTTTTTCCCATGCTTGGCGTGTAAAATCTCTATCTTCATTTGCGAATGCATTTTCCCAAGTCCTATTGCCTACTCTTAAGTGATTTGACCCCAAATCATCATACAAAGGTAAAAGTATATCATGAACATCCTGTCTGTTAATTATACTATTAGGAGCATGAGGCAATACATGACGTATACTCCTATTCATATCCCCCAAATATCGCATTTCTCTATAAGTAATGATTATTTTCCAGTTAATATCACTCCCTCTGGTATCTCCTCTAGCATCACTAAGAAAATATATCGAGTTCTCAGCTCTAATTGATATTTCATCATTTTCTGGTGATGGATTGCGGTTTTCGGAGGTGATTGTTATTTTTCGAATTAACCCCGATGTATTCGTTGCTGTCGGAAAAAAAGTTCTGGCAATTACCCCATAAGGGTTCTGTATAAAATATCCATCTAATAAGGCATTCGGTACTGATTCGACATATTGCCTAATGAGAATTGTTCCTTCTTCCGCTGCACGCCATTCGCGAAGCGGAGATAAGTGAAGAAACGTTTCATCAAGTTCTTTCCTTAGTTCTTTCTCTTCGTTTTCTCCCATCAAGGGTAAGGCATCCGCAGGCAAATTTGCAGAAACAAAATAGGTTCTCACAAATCTTATACTGTTATCATCACTTTCATTACGAAAAAACCAATTTCTTCCGCCAATTACTATATCTACAAGACCATCACCATCAATGTCTACAAAGCCGGTATTTGAAGCATTTCCCCCTCTTTGTGAAGTTTGAGAATATTGGGTTCCAAGTCCCAGATGTGTCAGTCGCACTCCACCTCCGGCATACCAACCGCTTGCAAATGTGTCGCTTGTGTCCCTGCCTATATTGAGATCCCGTGGAAAATCAATCACTATAGGTTGGTGTTCAAAACTACCCCCAAGATTTCTTCGAATAGATATACCAGAGTCCGAAATTTCTACGCTGTCCGGTCGACCATTTCCGTTTAAATCAATGAATTTATGTTCAATATTTGTGGAGCTATCTCCGCCGCTCCAAGTCCTGCCGTAATTTCCATGCATATCTGCAAATCGCACCCCGACTCCAACACCGGCTGAGAGAGAGCCTTGCCAACCATCACTTGTACCTGTTTGCACCTGAAGCGGAGTACCGAAACTCCACCTCTGACGCGGACCAAACAATTCATTGTTAACAAGTGTTATGTAACTAAATTCGTAACTCCAAAAGTAATCTCCTTCGGTATTGCTGCTTTCCGCCAACTGCCCAAACCGTATAAGCTGATGTGAAACGCCAAATTCATCTCGCTTATACGTCATTCTGTATCTGCGTATCCGTTCAGGAGTGCCGAGGTAATAGACATGAATTTCATCCAATAGACGATCTAAGATGCTTACAAAACCACCACGCCCATATATACGTCTATCATAACGATCATGACGCTGATCATATTTAAACCTAACTTCGTATGCAGCCATATTATCCGAGTTTTCATGCCCTGTATAAATAATCCTGCTAAGAAACAATCGACCATATTCAAATACTCCATTATTCTCAAATCTATAGCCTCTTTTATAGTAGTATCTTATTGTATTCCCAAATATGTCCCTTTCTTCTTCCAACTCCCATGTATATTTTCGCTGAGCATTTTGTCCGCTCCAAGTATCAGCACCTCTTCCAAATGTGCGCTGCGTTCCAAATCTGTCAGTTACCACCCAATAATTATTATTGCCGCCGATAAATCTTTCTATTCTATCAAACCTTGTTTCGCGTAACGCACGATAAGTTATCACATTATTATTACGACTTCCAGGAATTTCTTCCAGCAGCACTCCATCCAGCATATATACATCTCTGGGAAAAGGGCTTGTATCATATCTCCCGTTAAATCTTGGTACGCCCCATCTTGTATCAATGGTAATTCTGCTGCCGGCTTGTAAATCAAACCCACGTCCCATTATCCCGTTTCCGCCGTCGCTCGAATACGTTATCGCTATTTGCGGCGTCATTCCAGCACGACCGGGCGGGATGTCTATCGGTATACGGAAACTTGCTGTCCCTGTATTGTTCGCTTCTAGCCCCTCTATCCCGGGGACTCCCGCAGACGGGTTCGCCGCTTCAAGTCCTTTTATCGAGTTTATGTTAAAACTTAATGGTGACGGACCTTCCGGTAACGCTAACGTTCCGTTTATCATGTCTGTGAAATGTGTTGTTAGACTCGTTACATAATCGCCGTCAATTCCGACTCTTTCAAGTTGTACCCACCTTCTAAATTCTGTATTAAAATAATATGTAAAAAGAGTTTCTTTTGCTGATTCGCTTAGGTTTGGAGCATAGCTCATTCTTATCACAACAGGAATAATAAAAGTTGTCCCGGAAGGCTCAAATCTATACCCTCCGCCGCCGGCTGTAGCATTGTTCATGCTGCCGCCGGTGCTTTCTGTCGCCCACAATCTGGTTATTCTTATTTCTGTATCTTCTCTCAACGCTCCAGGAGGTATTTCTATTTTTGCGCCATCTAAACGGACTATGCCGCCTTCCTCTGCTATTATCATTTCTGACGCACTTGGTGCGGTGACAACATTTTGCACTGCACCAACATTTCTCATTACGCCAGCGTTCGGCTCTGCGCCAGCGTTTGACCCTGCGTCAGCAGTTCTAAATGGTGGATTTATAGTTTCTGCTGTTGGCTGATCAAATATATCAAGCGGGATAAAATGCCTGAAAGGCGGAATAGGTCTGGACTGTTCTGATGCAAACAGCGAGAATGGGTAAATAACACCCATTTGTATAATAATAAGCGCACTTGCTACTAATCGTTTGGCAATATTCTGTGTCATGTTTACTTTTTCTCCCAAAATAATATATTTATACCTGTAACAGGGAAGTTGTCAAAAGGAGTTATCACTGTTATATACCCGTTTCTTCCGCTGCGTAATCGCGGCTCATTGTCGTCACGAAAACGTTCAATTTCGTGTCCGTTAATTATCAAAATGAATTGCCCATTATCTTCATCAAAAGTTACTGTTATCTCGTTCGAAGAACCAGAACCTCGGTTCAGATGCGCTGTAGATTGCCACCAATTAAAATCTGTAAAAACTCCGCCTATCGCTTTGCCGACAATATATTCTCCAACATTATTTATCATTACAACCAGCATGGCGGGTAAAAGCCTTCCGTTTATTTCATGTTCGCCTTGACAAAATACAATTCCAAAACCGCCGACGGGCTCTCCGCTCGTTTTTGCCATTCTCACAGTACGGCTTTCAAAAACCGCCTCGGTATCGCCCCATACTGTCCATATTGTGCTGCCTTCCTGATTCCAGTGCTGTGGGTCATTAGTCCTGAATGTTGTCCTTGTATAGCCGTACCCGTCAGCTTCGGATTCAAACAACTCGCCCGACCAGATCGGCGGCGGTATTTCTCCCCATTCGGGCCGCTCATTGTTATGCGGATTAGAACAATTTGTTAAGATAATTGTAGTTATTATTGCCATCAAGGCTTTTATAGTACGCAATTTCCCCCCCTATCATATTGGCGATTTCTGAGTCAAGCCTATTCTGTATTGAACTATACTGCCGCCGGGTACTCCGTCATCGAGAAATTCACGTCTCGCCGGAAATAATTTTAAATAATACCGAGTCGTCACAAGTTTAGGGTTGACTATCCAGAACGGAGCCAGTTGTAAAACAGGACCACTCTCCCTTGTATACACAGAATACATAAAATGCGTAGCGGTATTTCCCGGTCTCGCATCAGAATCATCAACCCACAACGCCACTCGCCACAAAGACGGAATATCAATAAAAAACCAGTCTTCATTAATTAATTCCAAGCCGCAGTATGAGCGAAAATAATATATATTCGCAATAATATCTACCGGACCTAACTGCAATGCATTTTCTCTTGAGTAGTTCCTGAAAATATCGCGTACAACCAATGAACTTACGCCCAATGCCCTTGGCGAGGGACCGAATATTTCTCTTCCTCGCCGTTTTGAAAGCCGGTAAATATATCTGCCTTCAGGAAGATTTCTATCTACAAATCCAAGTGATGTTCCACGGTATATTTCCTCAAAATACAAAAAAGGGCTGTCTACAGCACGTTCCAATATAAATTCATCAGCTCCTTCATCAAAATCCCAGCTTATAAATATTGTATTGGATGCCGCCAGCGATTCTACTCTTGGGGGAACTACTACAGGATCATTTAAAGTCCTACTAAGCATCTCGTACATTCCCGGGCTGCATGAACTAAAAGCAATTAAAATTATTATTACCGCTAATGTCTTTACCATCTGTTTCTTACCTCACGATTAAATATTTGAAAGTTCATTCCAATTACCGGCGAGTATGTTAATAATGATCTTTCGTTAAATAAAATATCAAAATTGTTTCTGAAAAATATCGAAATATCTTCGTTAAACGCAAACCGGTATCCAAAATTAAAATTTATGCCAAAGTTATTAAAAACAAAAGTACGGGGATCGTTGTGCATATCAGCCATTGAGAAAAATTCCAAAAAATAAACAAAGCCGACTCCCATAAATATTTCATGCTGTCTTGCAAGCAGCATATTCAACCTAAGCGGCAAAGTAATATACAATGTGTGTTTTACAGCTTCATATCTGGACGGATTTCCTATCCCAAACCGGTATTTAAGCTCAATACCTGTTGACAGGTAACACACATTGCCCCTAAATACAAATAAATTATCCGTAGGAACAAATTCCAATCCGCTTCCAGCTACCACCGTTCCCAGCATAAGATCAACCCAACTTCTTTCCATTGGCGTCCAATATCCAAGTGAAACAGGGATTGACATACGGGTTACACCGGTTCTTTCCGAAATAATTTCCAGATTAAATACACCGCTTATGTAAGCAATAATTTTTAACGACATATCTCTCATCATTCTGTCATAATTTTCACTGTCGTCCATGCTAAAAAATGTCTGTTCTACTCGCCGGTCTTCATAATTAAACAGCCTTATTTCCATTTGTACGCTATGGGCACGGCGTGTTACAAATCCGTAAAGTAGGTATTCTATCCGTTCGTTTCTGGCGACTGTTACAACTTCGGTTAGTGATTGAGGCGGGCTAATCTGGTTGTTTCTCAGACGATTAAATCGTAAAACTACTCCTGTTTCAACTGCCCATAAAGCAGATAAAAGGTCTGTTTGAACAGTAGGTGGACTGAGGTTGGATAGTTCTGTTTCATCAATGTACAATAACGGCGCTACAAATATTTCTATGCCCAAAGCTGGTATTTCCAAACCAAAAACCGGCACGGATAACAACAACATTATTGCTGCAAAGAAAAATAAAACTGTTTTCATTGTGACATCTCCATATTCATCCATCTTTCTTCTGATTCTATAAATTCCAAAATTTCTCTTATCTCCCTGCGATGGAAACCATGTCTCTCCAAAGCCTCAAGGCCTTCTACTATCCGGGGATAATTGCTCCGGTTCATTCTGTTACTTAAAAATAAGCTGTATAAATGAAAGAAACGCGCCTCAAAATTATCTGGGTTCGCCTCAGACACAATTAAATAAATTTCACTGGCCTGAATAAATCTTCCTTCACGGAACAGAGCCGCCGCTTCTTGTTCTTTATCAATTATCATAACTTCAGAGAACAGGCTGTCCAGCGTCCGTCTTTCCATTTCTGCCAATAAACCTGCATATATTGTATTGATTTGTTGTATACGGTTATCTGTCAAGTTTATACGATTGCTTGTTGCTGTTGTTCCGGCGTCAATTTCTTCAGTAATAAGCTCAGCTTTTATCTGCCAGGCTTCTAACAGCAATCCTGTCTGTTTATAAAATTGTTCCAGAACTGTTTCTTCTAAATCCATTAAGCGTTCCTGCTTAATAATTTCTAATTCCTTTATGCGCTGCTGCAGAGATGAATAGTTGTTAATTATGAAAATATTGGTTAATAATAGAATAAAGATCAAAATGGCAAAAAATCCGTAACGAGACATAAAAAATAGAAATTTTTTACTATACATTTTAAACTAACCTTTAAAAGTAATATATCGCAAGTTAAAAGAAAGATCAATAAATTTTAATTTTTTTTGCAATAAATCAATTTTCAAGAATCTATAATTATTTCATTGCTTTAATTACTGCTCACATTGTTAACTTTTCATTTGCAATGGTCTCCAATAAGCATTATATAGCAAGGTTTTAATATATTTTGATTTTTTTCTCATTTGCAGTATAATATAAATATGTATTATTTAATAATTGCGGCTTGTTTTTGTATTGCCATTGCTATTGTCGATCTTATAACATACAGAATTCCGGATATTTTGCTTATATCTTTCGCAATAGTTATGATTATCCTGATAGGTCGCCAGCCATACAATGTGTTAATTTTGAGGTTAGTAGCCTCGGCGGTTTCTTTCCTTCTTTTTGGCGCTGTATGGTATTTTACAAAAGGTATAGGGTTTGGCGATGTTAAATTTGCTGCTGTTTTAGGTTACCTGTTAGGTCCCGGCAGACTCGCCTATGCGTTTATTGCTACAGCTTTATTGGGATTTATTGTCTATTTGATTGGGATGAAAATTTTTCGTTGGTCAAAAACAAAAAAAATCCCTTATGCTCCTTTTTTGAGTTCGGGTGCTATTGTGTCTCTTTTTATAAATAATAATCTTATTGGTGGTTTAATGTGAAGTTGATATTTGGATTTTTTGTACTTTTTCTTTTGTTTTCAAACCAAAAGTTGATTTATGGGCAGACCATACGGGCGATGGATTTTAGAAACCAAAATATTACTGATATTCTGATGGTTTTGGCGGAAGCAGGCAGGCAGTCGATTATTGTTGATGATACAGTAATGGGAACAGCAACCTTTCATTTCAGCGATTCTACATTCGAAGATGCGTTGTTCCGCTTTGCCGACGCCAGCCATCTTTTTGTAGAAAGACGGCATAACGCATTTTTTGTGTCTCGTGTACAAATTACACAAGATGAAGATCTTATCAATATAAATGCTGAAAATGTAGATATAGAAATGCTTGTAAGGGCTATCTCCCGAAGCGTCGGTGTAACGATTGTCCACGATCAGCTTCCTCGTGCTACTATCAGTATTAACAGCGAAGGTATTACATTAACAGATTTACTGGAAGTAATAATCTTGCGATATCCGGATTATTCATTATCGTTTGAAAACAACGCCTTTTTCATCAGAAGGGCGCAGGATGCCCAGCCTACAGCAGGCAGACTGGGCAGCAATTCCATTACTACCAGAGACGGCGTATTATTTTCCATGAATATCCAAAGAGCGTCTTTTTCATCGATCCTGAACCTTTTATTCAGAACAGGCAACAGAGAATACTCCCTTTTGCACAGGATGGATACGACAATAGACAATCTCTTCTTTCAGGACAGAGAATTTAGCGATCTTCTTCGTCTGCTTTTAGATCAGGCTAATTCCGATTTTGTTGTAATTGACGACATATATTATATATTTGAAGTTCAGCGCAGGGACATCTTAAAAAGGCTAAGAGACATACAAGTAATTCAATTACGGCATATTTCTGTAGAAAACGCTGTAGCTCTCATTCCTGCGGAATTTGCCGCATCGTCTTTTATGAGAACAGATACAAGAACAAATTCCGTTTTTCTTTCAGGCAGTACGGTGGAAATAACGCCTATTGCCGATTTCCTTTTTATGTTGGATGTACCGGCAGAAGGCATGGCTTTTGTCCGTTATGAAGTTCAATTTTTGCCGGTGAGAGATTTTATTTCGCTTTTACCCCAGAACCTCGCAAGAACATCACCTTCGGTAATACCCGGGACTAATGCTTTTATTGTTTACATAAACGAAGAACAAAGAAATCAATTTGATTATTACATGGCTCTGGTGGACAGGCAAAATGTAGGGAGACCTGTCCATTTGAGGTACATAAGAAGCGATGAATTGCTTCAATTTTTGCCTCCATCTGTCACAAGAGAAGAACTGTTTCTATCAGCAGACCCAACTCTGATTTTTCACAGGGGGACAACTGAAACACATACACATTTTTTAGAACACTTACGGCTTATAGATCGGCCAAAACCGCAAATCCGTTATCAATTATTAATAATACAATACCAACGGAGCGATAATATTAACTGGTCAAGAGGGCTGAATGTAACACCGCCTGACCCCGGACCTATTCCGGCGGCCTCACGTATGTTTTCCGGAGCTTTCACAAATCTGCTTAATATAAATTTTGATGTGATTAACCAATTTGGTTATTTGTTTGCCGCCCAACTTAGTTTACAAATAGGCGAGGACAGAGCAAGAATTCTGGCTGATACAACCCTTAACGCCATTTCCGGTCAGAACGTAAGGTTTGAAAATACAACTACGTTCCGTTACCGAGATACCCTAATAGATTCAGAAACCGGTCGTCCGTTATATACAGCGATAACCCGTGAAATTCAATCCGGTATGGTACTGAATATAAACGGATGGGTTTCAGGAGACGGAATGATTACAATGAGTGTAAATGCTAACGTTTCCAGCCAAGGGGAAAGCGGTACCGGCGCAGGGACAGCATTTAACCCGCCGCCAACTTCTGAGCGAGTTGTTAATACACACGTACGAACACAGTCCGGAACTCCTATTATTATCGGAGGCTTGTTGCAGCTTGAAACAATAGAAAACATCAGAAGATGGCCTATACTGGGAAGAATTCCCTTGCTTGGCAGGCTCTTTCAAGACATTGTACTTCAGGAGAACACTACGGAAATGGTAATATACATAATCCCGCATATTCATACCGGTCCTGTGGCTGCAATGGATCACTCAAGAAGGATCGAAGATCATTTTAACCGCTTTGTAAAAAGAGACTAAAAATATGAAACGAATCAGCCTGAAGAATTTTCAATTTAATTCCGCTTTTGGAGAACAATACTCAAGGGAATTTATCAGCCACCGTGGTGCTGTAAAAATATTAGAAACAGAAGCTGAGGTACACATAGCAATTTCTGGCGGCAGTAATACAAACCTGTGTCATGACCTTGAAAATTTTCATATTCCAAAAAAAGTTGTATTTTTTAGTATCTCAAGAGCAGAATTAGCAACATTCATTGGCGAAACTACAGACATAGACCCTCTGGAAAGTAATGTAAAACATGAAAAAGAAGGCTCCATTGCACTTGACGCAATAACCGAAGGCGCTCCGGTAGTAAATATTATCAACGCTATATGTATAGAAGCGATTCGATTGGAATCATCGGACATACACATTGAAGCCCAGTCTGATTCAGTGCATATTCGCTATCGTATAGACGGAATGCTTCGCACTGTAAAGAAAATTGACAAGTCGGTTTTTTTTACAATTTCAAACCGTATAAAAATAATGGCAAACTTAAATCCTATGGAGCAGCGGCTTCCGCAGGATGGCAGAATGTCAGTAACTGTGGAGAACAGCACCATTGATTTGCGTGTTTCTATTATTCCTGTTGCCAATGGAGAGTCAATAGTCCTTAGAATTTTTAATACGACAACCAAACTGCTTACGCTTGACGAGTTAGGTTTTTACCCGCAAGACCTTACCGCTATTAAAAGCGCATCTATTCAACCTTTTGGCTTAATCTTGTTAACAGGCCCTACCGGGAGCGGGAAAACCACAACCTTACACGCACTTATCGCCGGTTTGCCAGTGCCGGATTTAAAAATAATCACCATTGAGGATCCTGTAGAACAGCTTATTCCCGGTGTAAATCAGGTACAAGTAAATGATGAAATAAATCTTTCCTTTGACAGTATGCTGCGCCGTGTCCTTCGGCAAGATCCAAACGTTATAATGGTAGGTGAAATTCGTGATACAGCTACTGCGGAACTTGCCATGAGATCAGCTTTAACTGGACATTTAATTTTATCCACACTTCATACTAATGACAGCGTTTCTGTTATTACCCGTCTGGAAAACATGGGGCTTGAGCCATACTTGATTGCGGCAGTATTGCGATGTTCTGTTGCGCAGCGGCTTGTACGAAAAATATGTTTATCATGCAGAAAAAAAATTACGATAAGTTCTCAAGCACGTTCATTGATGTCAAAATATAAAATAGCAGAAAAAAATATGTATGAAGGTGTTGGTTGCCCTGAATGTGATTATACTGGTTACAAAGGGCGGACAGTCATCAGTGAAGTATTCACGATAGATAAAAATATCGAAGAAATGATTGTCGAGCGTCAGCAAATCGGAAAAATTACACAGTATGCAGAATCTCATGCGGGGATGATAAGCATAGCAAAAAATGCGTTGCAAAAAGTAACAGACGGAATTACAACTTTACGTGAAGTAGAACGGGAGGTAATCTTTTAATGCCTAATTATCGCTGTACGATTGTTACCAATGCCGGCAAAAAAACAACTATGATTAAAGAAGCGGCTAACGATCATGAATTGGCAGCTTCTTTTAACAATACCGAGCAGACTCTTATAAAATACACTCAAGTTGCAGATTCAGCGATAGCTCATTCAAAAAAGAATTATAACCGTGCCATTATTCTTGAGTTTACAGAAATAATGACATCGTTGCTTAAATCAGGTTTGACCGTTCAAGATGCAATCGCTTTATGTTCTTCCATTGCAACTGAACAAAAAACTGTATGGCTGTGCAAGAGCCTTCTCCGTGCATTGCAAAGCGGTTTGCCGTTACACGCAGCGCTCAAAATGCACTCACCTTCTTTTTCTTCTCTGTATCAATCTCTTGTCAGACTTGGTGAGCAGACAGGGTCTGTATCGGCAGTTTTCCAGCGCATGAGCGTTTATCTGCGGAACGAAAAGAAAATCCGCGGAAAAGTTTCAAACGTACTTTGGTATCCAATGCTTGTACTAATAGCTGCATTTGCAGGAAGCGCTGCTATAGTAGCATTTGTTATGCCGCGTATGGCGGAGCTATATTCTGCTTTCACAACAGGAACAGAACAAGATGCAGGTATGGAGCTTGCCGGTGCGTACAGATCGATATGGGTATCTTCTACCATGATTATCTTGATTATAGCTGCCATTGTTCTTTGCGCCGTATTTAAAAAATATTCGCCGCGTTTTGCGTACTTACTGGATTATATGTTTCTTAAAATGCCGCTGTTTGGCGGTTATGTCAAATCTATTCAGACAATGGATTTTTCGTTTGCTATGGAAATGTTGACAGGATCTGGAATTAACATACATACCGCACTAAAAGAAACTGCATCTGTGTTAAGAAACCGTGCTTACGGAAAAGCAATTACCGATGTTCATGCAATGTTATTAAAAGGCGAACAACTTTCTGCTGCTTTTGGTTCTTTTAAAATATTTCCGCCTTATATATCAACTTGGATAGCCGTAGGTGAACGAACAGGGGCAGTTGGATCGGTTTTTACTCAAATCAGAGAATATTTTCAGGAAGATGTAGACCGTATGTCAGAAAGGTTTATGAACCTTCTGGAACCCAGTTTAATTTTTATAGTAGGTATAATAGTATTAACTTTGATAATGCAATTTGTATTACCATTATTATCTTTGTATGGGAGATTATTATGAAACTTCGAAAAACAAGTCCGTTCTTCAAAAGAGCCAAGGGCAAAGCGAGTGATGAAGGCTGGACTTTTATGGAAACTCTTATTGTTATCGCTGTTGTTTTGATTCTTACATCAGTTGTTGGGTTTACAGGGATTCAGCACCTTGACAGAGCCAGAGCGGCAACAGCAAGAAGCCAAATAGATGCTTTTTCTTTAGCTTTGCAGGCTTATTTTATTGATAACGGGCAATTTCCAACAGAAGAACAGGGTCTGGAAGCTCTTTGGCAAAGACCCTCTATCGAGCCTATCAGTCCAAGCTGGGCAGGGCCGTATATGAGCAGGAGAATTCCAAATGACCCTTGGGGTAATCCTTATGAATATAGGGTTCCGGGCCCTTATGGGCTTCCGTTTGGGATCAGATCATTCGGC
Source organism: Treponema sp. (assembly GCA_009785545.1). GTDB lineage: Bacteria > Spirochaetota > Spirochaetia > Treponematales > Breznakiellaceae > WQXQ01. The sequence continues at coordinate 17,105 of WQWD01000007.1, forward strand.
GCAGACGGCGTAGAAGGAGGAGAAGGAAGAAATGCGGATATTACCTCTTGGGGAGACTAATCCATCCGAAAACACCGACGGGTTTATACTGCTACGAAACTTGTTGGTTATGTTTATCGTAATAATTTGCTTTGCCGCAATTCTTGTCTCAATGGCAGTGGTTGCCCGCCAAGGTTCTCGTTTTGTTGAAAGTGTGCAGCAAGACATCAATATGCGAAACGAGATTATGCGCCAAAGGGTAAACAGATGAAACAAATTAGAAGTATCAAACATCGCAATACGAATAATGAAGATGGTTTTTCTTTAATGGAAGTAATGCTGACTACCGCAATAATCCTGATTTTAGGAAGTACATTAGTTGTTGCGTCTAACGCCGCAATGCAAGGTTCATCGAGATCATTTATGGTAGTTAATACAGCGGCAACACTTACTCGAATAGACAGGCATATCCGAGAGAGTGTAAATAATACACATATTCCTTATTGGGCAAACCCAATGCCGTATGTAGAGGCGCTTAACGCCGATTTATTTCGGTCAAGAATAGGTGGGTACATTATGTCAATCAGTATTATTTTTGATAATAACAGAAACCCCCGAGGTATTGAAGTAACTTATACAGTGAACAACCATGAAGCTCGGACGGCGGCATTATTCCCGTCTATTATGATAGTGGGTATAACGCAATGAAAAAAGATTCCGGCTTTGTAGAATATAGCGCTGTTTTATTACTCTTTTTTATCGGGGTTCTTATAACAGGAATCGTATTATTTACTTCTTCTGCTATTAATTTTACACAAGCCAATAGCCGTGACTTTGATAACAAATTGGCAGCAGACAGACTGCTGGACGGTATTATCGAAAAAATGCAGGCTTTGACTTTGCACCAGTATGACTACAGAAATAATGCGGTAATTCAATCTCTTATGCAGGAATATGCTCCTTATAGGTTGGAATTTATCGACATCTCCAGCGGGTTTAACCTTAATTTTATTTCCGATACTGATATAATCGACACAAATATTGCAAGGCTTCTTTTTTCGGATAACACAGGGACGGCTTTTATTACATGGCGTAACGCAAACGGTCTTTCTGCTTCAAAAGAAGTTTGGCGGGAATTTATAAGAGAAGAAGTGTGGGACTCTTGTGTATCTTTCGGCTGGCTGCATAGAAATGATTTGGATTCTTTTGCTTTTAGAACTATCAGCGCTTCATTTGGTATTACAGACCCTGACGAATTATTTCCATTGGTAAATGATTTCCCGCGTATGAACGTCAATATGGTAAACCCTGATATATTACGCCCTTTAATTATTCGCAGTTCGTTCAGAGTTGAAAGAGCAAATGAAAGAGCAAACGAATTAATAAACAGGCTAAGAAATAGCCCTGTTATGCACGCCGACATTTCATCTATTTTAAGAATTCCTACAAACCACCCATTGATGAGTTATTTTGGAACCAGAACAGCTTTTTGGAAGATACGTTTTACTATGCCGTCATCTCTGGAAGTAGAAGCTGTTGTTGCAGCAATCCCCCAAAGAGACGGCGGAGTACAAGACATTGAATTATACAGGCTAATAAACAGGAGATTCTTATAGTGATTGCATTTTATGATCGTACTGCTTACTGGTTATTTATACTGGAAATTCCATACATTCGAGGAAAAGAACTCTTATCAGCAGTTAAAATCAAATTAAACAGCTTATATCCCGGAAATATCGCCGATTGTAAAATACATATCCGAAAAAACGGCAGCAAAAAATGGAGCTATCTTGTATTTGTGCTTAATCAGGACACAGGAAAGACCATGCTTCCTCTTTCGCCGCTTTTTATCCAACATCTATACGCACAAAAAACAACTAACGCTCTTTTTGTTGATAAACAATGGCTTGATTATGTCCGCATTGAAAATGGAGAGATTCGGTCTTCAACAGTTAAAATCCGTGATGAAACAATGTCGCTTGATGATATAAAAAATCTATGCGATTTGGAAACTGATCTGACCGTTTATTGTGACGAAACCGACAAACAATTTTTTGCTCCGCTCCAAGAAAATAATAACATAAAATTTTTTGATAAACATACAGAAATAAAAAAAGTTGATGTGCATAAAATATCATTATTTGCTGAAAAAAGCCCTGTAATGAAAAAACTGCGTATCTTGGCTTCAATCGCTGTGTTATCTTTAATTACCTTAGGTTCGTGGATGTTTTACCAACATCACCAAGACGAAAATGAACGTAATGCACAATTACGTCTGGAACAAGAACAGCTCCAAAGAGCGGCAATGGAGCGGCAGCGTGAAAATCAACGGCTTTTGGAGCTTAGAAACATATATCAAGAAATAATATCAGCGAGGACTGCTTCTCCCTTTGATATTTCGGTAGTTATCGCTGAATGTGCAGAGCCTCAAACAAGAATACAGTCAGCAACTTTTAACGGCAATTTTTTCCAAATTGAAGGTGTAACCAATACTTCGCTTGTGCTGCTGCGTAACTTTGAAAACCATCGTCTTGTAAGCAATGTGAGGCTTCATCAGGTTCACCCTTCCGGCGGTTTAGACACTTTTACTCTGAGCGGGACAATACAACCAGAATTTGTTACTGTTGATGAAACTCTGCCGATAAGCGAGCAAATTAAGATTCTTGAAAATTTAATAGAATATGAAACAAACAATGCTTTATTAAATTCTCATTCAAGCCCTTCTGCGTTTGGTGAAGCCGTTAATTCGTTATTCACAAGATGGGGCGGTACTGTCAGCACTTATCAGTTTATGAATGATCCGCACTATACTGAAGTAGAACTTTCGTTAAGAGGGACTGGAAACGGTTTTTTTAACGCATTGCATGAAATACACACAAGGTATCGTTCATGGGATATACGCCTGACACAAATAAGAAATTTATTTCCACGCAATATGCTGGAAGTTGTTATCCGTGTCAGGACAGAAATTTCAAATGAAAATAACACAAATGATACTCCAAGTACAACCCCCAACCCATTTCCAATTGCAAGCATAAGCAGAAATTATTTTATACCGGCAGCACCGATATTCCGCCCTGTAGAACAGCCTGTGATCGTCGCCCCTCCGCCTATTGCAACACCTGTAAGAGTAGAGAGGGTTAACTGGCTTGTATATATAGGCAGCATAAGAGAAGATGATTATGTCAGGTATATATATCTTAGAAATACAAGAACAGGTTCACTTATAACATTAAGAGATAATAATGAAGGTAATATGCGTTTTGCTTTTAACCAGGCGGGCAATATAATTGCATATATTGACGATAATATATTCGAAATAAACAGGAGATAATACGTATGTTTAAAAAGGTGATAATTGTTTTATTAGGGATGACGCTGTTTTTTTCCTGCCAGAGCGGAAGGGCTGTTAGGCGCATAACTGATGAAGGTTTGATGTTCGCAATGATCTATGATTTTGCAAATACCCCCGTAAACGCTGTAACGGTTTATTTGAACAACAGAAGAGTTGTGGAATCTGATATTCAAGGCCGTTTTATTTTGGAAAACATGAGAAGAGGTGAATATAACATCAGATTAACAAAAAGAGGTTATGAAACTTTCGAAGATACGTTTTATTTTGATCCGCTGCACGTTTTTTATTTTAGAATGATAAACACTTCACAATTAATAACTTTTGCAGAAACAGCATTAGACAACAGAGAATTTGGTACTGCAGAAAATTTTATTAATAGAGCTTTAGTTATTGAGCCAAACCGCCCTGACATATTATTCCTTAGAAGCATTGCTTTTCATCTGCAAAACAGAAACGAAGAAGCGGCTGTAATTTTGGAAAATTTAATAAGAGCCGGTAATACCGAACGTGCTGTTTTTCAAATGCTGGAAATTATTATGCCTACGCTCGATCAGCAAGTAACCGAAATACAAGAAAATGAGCCGGAGGAATAAAAATATGAAAACTGAATTTTGTTCCGAAACTACGGCAATATACAATGAATTTTTGGCTTATTACAAACCAAGAACAAGTGTAAGCGCTTATCAAACAATAAAATATTTAAGTTATCCGCTTATATCATGGTTTGAAGAAAATGAAATTCCATTAACTGCCGTATCAATTCAAGATGTAATGAATTACAGAAATAGCCTTAACGAACCTAAAGAAGGAAAGCGGCTAAGCACGGGAAGCATTTGCAATTATTTAAAGATGGGGCGTAAGCTTTTTAAATTTTTAGTTAAATTTGAAAAAGTGGAGACTAATCCGTTTTTGGATGTAAAATATCCAAAAATGCCTGATGTAATCAGCAGAAACATTTTGAAAGAGCCGCAAATGAACCGCTTGTTGGAAATTCTTACGGAATTTGATAACGCACAATCAGAAAGTGAAAAACTTGAAAAATACAGACAGCATGTCGTTTCTGTTCTTTTGTATTCGACAGGAATACGTGCTGCGGAAGCTGCCGCATTGCTTCCGCAAGATATTGATGTAAAAAGACGAGAAGTTGTTATTCGCAACGGGAAAGGAGGAAAAGACAGAATTGCTTTTTTGACAGGGTACGCGGCGGATGTACTGGACTATTACATACAATACGGAAGAGAAGTAATGCTTGCTCGAGGATGGCGAAAGCATGGCTCTCGACTTTTGGGCAACGATGTTGCAACACTGGCAAAAGCGGTTAATGGCGGATTGAAAGAAATCTGCAAAAAAGTTAAAATCCCTGTTATTACTTGTCATGGATTCAGGCACAGCTTAGGAACTCATCTTTTAAGGGCGGGCTGCGACATCAGGCATATTCAGATGATCTTGGGGCATGAAAAGCTGAATTCTACCCAATTATACACAAGAGTAGATCGTGATGATCTAAAAAATATTATTGACCAATACCATCCACGTCAGTCTTTAAAAAGGAGCCGACCTGCATGAATATGAGTACAACAATTTCTACAAATAAAAAAGCTGTCGATATAATGCAAATAGAGCTTCATGGTAACGGTTACGGCGAAAAATACAAAAAAACAATTTTAAAAACGCAAAAACATTTCTTTAATTGGGCAGAAGAACGAGGGATAACAGATTTACGCATTATTACAAAAAAGGACATCTATCATTATCAAAATGACTTACTTGCTCTTGTATCGAAGCAAACTGGAAAACCTCTTGCACGTGCCACGCTTTCCGAAAAGTACAATGCAATTAAAATGCTCTTTTCCGTTTTATATCGCACAGGAATATTAAATGAAAATATAACAAGCGGTATAAAGTTTGATCTTCCAAAAAGAGAAAGCCTGAAACGGCAAGCTTTCAGTGAAGAAGAAATGTCGGAAATACTTGAGAAAATAAACATTAATACTGTCACAGGTTTGCGTGACCGCACTATATTTGAATTAATTTATTCTTCCGGCTTACGTGTATCAGAAGTTTCAAAATTGACGATTAGAGACCTTTGTTTAACACGGCGGGAAATGTTAATCAGAGGAAAATTCGCCCGTGACAGAATCGTACCTTTTTCAAAAATGGCTCATTCTTATCTTTCTCTTTATTTGAAAGGCAGAATCAACAACAAAGACGAACCTGTATTTTATAGTAAACGCAATAAAAACGGCAAACAAGCATTAAAATCCGGGAGTATAAGCAGAATGTTTTCTGATTTACTTAAAAAACACAATATGAAAAAGAGAGAGCTATCAACACATTCCATTCGTCATTCAAGCGCAAGCCAATTGCTTAATAATGGAGCCAGTATCCGTCATGTTCAAGAATTGCTCGGTCACAGAAACCCGGAAACGACGGCTAGATATACGCATACGCAAGGAGAAAAGCTTGCCAAAATATTTCGCAAATATCACCCACAGGAACACGATTTGTTTGATGCGGTTGATGATGATTACAAAAGAAGGCTTGAATCAGTATTGGGGATAAAAGGTATAAGATGACACAGACAGCAACAAAAACGGCATTAAAAACATCCCTTTACCCGCTGTTTAGCAGGAAAATGGATCGTTATTTGCGGTTAAGAACTAAAAATACAGCAAAAATTCCACCCGCAGTAACGATCCACGGGGAAAATTTTTGCCCAAAACAGTTCGCATGGAAAGAACTCGACAGGGAGACTGGTCTCTATTATTTCGGCGCTAGGTATCTTGATCCACGCACTTCACGCTGGTTGTCGGTTGATCCTGCGATCTGGCAGGGGGACTTCTTGCCTAGTGCGCCT
>WQWD01000008.1 GCA_009785545.1 Treponema sp.
AGGAATTCAGGGTACTCATAACCGTTATCTTCTCCATCGAACAGGTTATGAACATTCCATGTCATAATGGTCAGATAAGAGGTATCTTCCCTCCCTGTTTCGGAAACACTGCAAGAGCCAAAGACAAAAGCCAGTACCAAGGCAGACGCCAAAAGAACAAATCGTAACTGTTTTTTCATAACAGCCTCCAAAAATATTGATATACTATATATGGGTTGAATATGCGTGGCGCTTTACCGAAAATGAAAAAAATTTTGAAAACCCTTGACATTTCTGTAAATGATGGGGAAAATATAAATATGGGTATAAGATTTGAAGAAATAACGACAAAAGATTTTGAAAAGTTAAGTGCCTTTCAGCCGGAAGGATGGAATAATATTATTCCGAGGTTTGAACAATACATACAATTTGATTTCTGCCATCCTGTAAAAATGTGTGATGACAATGAGATTTACGGAGTTGCGGCAGCCATTCTTTATGAAAACACCGGCTGGATTGCGCACGTAATTATAAATGAAAAATTCAGAACTAAAGGGTTTGGAGCAAAAATACTGGACTATCTGTGCAATTATTGCAAGAGCAAAAACTGCGAAACTATTTTGCTTTTTACAACCGACATGGGTTATCCTTTATACAAAAAATATGGTTTTATAGACCATGCAACTTTTGTTCAATATGAAAAAACTGCTGAAATCGCATATAGTCCAAATTCCAATATCCGAAAATCAGAGCCGACAGATCATCAAAAAATATTTGAACTTGATAAAATGGCAGCCGGAGAAGATCGCCGAAATGTTTTAACGCCGCATCTAAACAGCGCTTATGTTTATTCCCGGAATGACGAAGTAACAGGTTTTTATATGAAGGAGCTTTTTGAAGGATTAATAATCGCCGGTGATGAAGAATCCGGGCTGGAGCTGATTAAATTACGATCATCACATAATACAAAAGCGACTCTTCCAATCGAAAATACTGCTGGAAACAACTATTTTAAGGAAAATAATTTTAAAGAAATTGCAAAACTTGTCAAAATGATATACGGCAATGATGTAAAATTTAACGGTAAATATATATATAACAGAATTGGCGGAAGTTACGGATAAAGCAAGTTTCCTATTAACAAAGAGTAAAAAATAACGCCCTCTCTATTGTAAAAAATATATTTTTGTATAACTATATGTATAAAATAGATAGGAGGTGTTCTTTGTTAACAAAAAGAAACGAATTAATAACCTGGACAAATACATTTGCGTGCGGGATAAAGCTGATCGACGATCAGCACAAAGAGCTGGTAAATTTGGTTAATGGTATGTTTAATCATATTACAGGGGATCCGGAAGAAGAACGTGAATACTTTAACAAGATTATCGGTGAAGCAGTTAAATATGTAAAAGTGCATTTTGCTACAGAAGAAAGAATAATGCGTCATACCAGGTTTGCGGGTTATGCCGAACATAAAAGAGAACATGATAACTTTGTTCTGACAGTTGTTGAGAATGTCCGTATTTTTAATGCCGGAGGTCAACTTACTCTGACAATATTTACAAAATTTCTAAAAAATTGGGTTTTATCTCATATTGCGGTAGCGGACAAACAATATTTTACTTATTTGAGGAGAATAGCCTCACGCAAAGCAAACGGAAAGTTAAGCATTACCTCGGAAGATATAAGGTGATTTGAGTAAAATGCCCCCCTGAAGTCAAACTGGAAGGGCGGGTATTAAACCCTGGTTAGCTCCCTGTGTTATAATTAATGTCAATAATAAGCTTGATAATAATTGATTGATATGTTATTATATCATTTATGGAGTTATGAGGAACGATATAAGCAAGGGACATTTCCAGCGAAATAAGGTCATTCCCAGATACTGGCAGATTTATGACCATTTGCTTGGAGAAATAAATACAGGTAACCTCAAACCGGGAGAGCAAATCCCGTCAGAAAGAGAAATTTGTGATAACTTTAAGGTTAGCAAAATAACCAGCAAAAAAGCGCTTGAAATGCTGGTAGAAAATAACTTGATTATACGGCATAGAGGAAAAGGTTCATTTGTTTCCGGTACGCCTACTCCGGCTCAGTTAGAAAAGTCTGTTTCTTTGTCTAAGTCAATCGTTTTTATTACCCCCGCTTTTAGCGATTCTTTTGGAAAAAAACTGTTATACAGCGTTCAAGCTGCCTGTGAAGCTCTTGGTTATCACCTGATTCTTAAATTATCGCATGAATCTGTGGAAGAGGAAGAAAAAGCACTTCGTTCCGTTTATGACGAAAATGTTGCCGGAGTACTGATACTTCCTTCTCATGGCGAGCATTATGCCCCAGAGCTTTTAAAACACATCCTTAACAAATATCCGTTGGTTTTTATTGATCGCAAAATGCGCGGATTGCCGGTTCCTTCGATAACTACAGATGGTGTTGCTTCCACAGAAATGGCAATTAAATGGCTTTTTGATCTTGGGCACAGAAATATCGCTTTTTATTCCGGCTCGGTATTGCATACTTCCACCGTAGAGGATCGCTTGCAAGGTTTTACAAAAGCTTTTGTTGATAATGGCATTCCTCTTAACCCTGCTCATATTTGCGACAACCTGCCTTTTTCAAATAGTTTGGATATGCTCTCAAATCATCTGAGCGAACATCCTGAAATAACCGCCGCGTTTTCTGCCGAATTTCTAATTGCTTTGCGGGTAAAACAGGTGCTTGCGGCTCAAGGCAAAACAATCCCCAAAGATTTTGCGCTTGTAACTTATGATAATCCTGACTATCCCGGAGAATTCACAGAATTCTCCTATTTGATACAAAATGAAGAAGCTCTTGGTAAACAAGCAGTGAAAACACTTCACCGTATTATTCAAGAAAAAACAAATGACTCTATCGACAATATACTTATTCCGGCAGAACTAATCCGAGCTGAAGGCTTTGATGATTCACGGAAAAGCTTAAAAACAATTTAAGGAGTTTTTATGAGAAAAAAACCGTGGACTGCCGATGATACGCAGTTCTCACTTTTAGCTCTGCCTACCACTGTATGGTATGTATTGTTTGCGTATCTGCCGATGTTCGGCGTTTTTTTGGCATTTATAGATTTTAGAATTTCGGGAACCTTTTTACAAAGTGTTTGGAGCAGCGACTGGGTAGGTTTTCAAAATTTCAGATTTATGTTTGCCAATCGTGATATTTGGTTTATCATTCGTAATACCCTTGCGTATAATGCGGTAATAATTGTTTTTGGAACATTTCTGGCTGTAACTTTTTCATTGGTACTAAGCGAATTGCACAATAAGTTCATAGCAAAAATTTACCAGACAATATTCTTTTTTCCTTTCTTTTTGTCATGGGTAGTTGTATCGGCGCTTGTATGGGGATTTTTAAGTCCCAACATGGGTATTGCAAACTATGTACTTGAAAGTTTAGGATTTGATGCCCGAAATTGGTACAATGAGCCAAGATACTGGCCGCCGTTTTTGATTCTTTTAAGCCAATGGAAAGGATTAGGTTTTGGCATTGTAATCTACCTTGCTACGATAGCTTCTTTGGACAAAGAAGTTTACGAAGCGGCTGTTATAGACGGGGCTTCCAAGCTGCAGCAAATAATGCGTCTGACTTTGCCAATGATGAAAAGAATTATAATTCTTCTGTTCATTTTGTCGGTAGGTCGTATTTTCTATTCCGACTTTGGTATGTTTTTCCAGGTTCCCCGCGATTCAAGCGCTTTATATACCACAGTTGCAACATTAGATGTTTTTGTGTTTACGCAGCTCCGAACTGCTTCTACCGGCATGGCGGCGGCGGCGGCAATGGCTCAAGCAGTTACTGCTTGTGTAATGACTTTATTTGTCAACTGGATCGTAAGAAAAATTGACAATGAATCAGCGATGATCTAGGAGTTAACATGAAAAAAATAGAAACGCAAAGTGCGGTATTAAAGTTTACACGGATTAAACCTTCAACAAATATTGTTTTTAACATTATAATGACTATTTTTGCCATTCTTTGTCTTGTTCCTTTATTGTTGGTAGTCTCAATTTCAGTTTCCGACGAAGCTTCACTTAATTACGGTTACAGGCTGATCCCAAGGGCGCTTTCTTTTGAAGGTTATTACTTTCTTTTCCAGCAGCGGCATAATATTTTGCCTGCATTGTTTATTTCGATTTTTATAACTGTTGTTGGAACGATACTTGGCGTTGTGTTGAATGCGCTCATGGGATATGTGTTGTCAAGGCGTGAATACAAACTTCAAAAGTTTTTTATTTGGTTTGTTTTTATCCCGATGATTTTTAACGGAGGGCTTGTTGCGTCGTATTTTATCAACGCGCAGTTTTTAGGACTAAAAGATACAATCTGGGTTTTAATATTACCTCTTGCGGTTTCATCGTTTAACGTAATTTTGTGCAAAACATTTTTCCGAACAACAATCCCCGATTCGCTTTTGGAATCGGCAAAGATAGACGGAGCAAGTCAGCTCATGATTTTCTTCCGTATTGTATTTCCGCTGTCCAAACCTGTGTTGGCGACGATAGGTTTGTTTTTAAGTTTCGCCTACTGGAACGACTGGTTTATGGCGCTGTTGTATATTGATACTCCGGAACTGATTCCGTTGCAAGCGTATTTGAATCGCCTCTTGATGGACATAAGAGTTTTGGCGGAAAATGCGTCTCTTATGGGAATAACTCATGCGCAGCTTCTTGCAAGTATGCCGGGAGAGTCTGCCCGAATGGCAATTGTTGTAATAACGGTACTGCCCATTGCGTGCGCTTATCCATTCTTCCAGCGTTACTTTGTATCGGGCTTGACAGTCGGGGCAGTAAAAGGATAAAAAATAAAACAATTGATTTTTTAAAAAACTCAAAAAATAAAATGATAAGGGAGCTTATATGCTGATACCAAAAGTTGAACAGCGAATCAAACAGTATCTTGATTTACTGGAAAAAAATGCTTACAAAAAAATAGAGGATCTCAAATTTGAAATGTTTGAGGCGGATAAAATAAACCGCCAGCCTCCTGCGAGTCTTCCGGCAAACGCCGAGTGGCAAAAAATCGAAACTCCCGCTCCTTGGGGCAAAGAATGGAAATGTTTCTGGTTTCGTACGTCGTACCATGCGCCCAAAAGCGATAAAGCTCTGTTTTTAAGCGTTACACCTAACGCCGATTCTCTTGCTTTTATCGACGGAAAACCTGCAGGCGCGTTTAATATGTATCATAATAAAATTCGCATTGATGCAGACGGAAAGGATCACACTCTGCACGTTGAATCATATTCAGGTCATATGTATTCCGGCTGCGGTCCTTTTGAAGGTTCTTCGATTGTAATCAATATAGGCAAGACGATTCCCAATTTGCCCAATACCTTTGAAGGCGGCTGTCTTCTGGAACGCAGACAGGCAGTGCATACGCTGTTTTACGATATTCGTGCTCTGTACGAAACCGCAAATATAGCCGATCCCAACTCACTGCGTAAAGCGAAAATTATTAAGGGTATTTCCGATGCGCTTGCCGTTGTAAGCCTGAGTGCCGATGGTGATGAACTTGAAAAACAGTCTGCTGCCGCTTTGAAAATACTCTCTCCGCTTTTAGCTTTAAAAAACAGCCCTACCGTTCCGTCAGTTCATCTGATAGGCCATGCCCATATCGATCATGCGTGGTTATGGCATATCGAGGAAACCGAACGCAAATGCGCGCGTACTTTTGTTAATATGCTCCGTTTTATGAAAGAATATCCTGAGTTTATTTTTGTCCAAAGCCAGCCTTGTCAACTTGAAATTATTAAAAATGAATACCCTGAAATATTCGAAGAAATAAAACAGGCATATAAAAAAGGACAATGGGAACCCAACGGCGGAATGTGGGTTGAATCGGATTGTAATGTTGTTTCTGGCGAAAGCCTTGTCAGACAATTTCTTGTAGGAAAAAAAGTCAACAAAGAACTTTTGGATTACGAGGCGGACACGCTCTGGCTGCCTGATGTATTCGGCTATGCCGCAGCCCTGCCGCAAATCATGGAAGGCTGCCGTATAAAATATTTTGTTACAAGCAAGATTAACTGGAATGATACTACTCGTTTTCCCTACGAAACATTTATTTGGCGTGGTATTGACGGCACTGGTGTTAAGGCGCATTTTCTTTCTACGCTTGGTTCCGGCGCAGGTTATAACGGCAGAGTTGTTCCGCAGGAGTTACACGACATTTGGGCTTCGGTACAGCACAAAGAAGTTCAATCTGCCTGTGTTAAATCCATCGGCGAAGGAGACGGCGGCGGCGGTACGCTCCGTGCCGATATTGAAATGGCACGCCGGCTCGGCGACCTCGAAGGCGCTCCGCGTGCTGCATGGAAAACACTCAGTTCCGCTCTTGGGGAAATCTTTAGCGAAGACAAAGAAGGCACATTCCCTGAGTGGTGCGGCGAATTATACCTTGAACTTCATCGTGCTACATATACAACTCAAGCTCGCACAAAGCGTTATAACCGTCTTATGGAATTTGCCCTTCGCAATATGGAATTTTTAGTTGCCTTTGCAGAAGTTGCGAATAGCAAAACAGGAATCAATAACAAAGAGATCAATGCAACCATTCTTGATTATTGGAAAAGAATACTCACTTCCCAATTCCACGATATTATTCCGGGTTCTTCCATTACACGAGTCTATACCGAAGCGGAAGCGGATTATTGCAAAATGCTCTCTGAGCTCGATGTTACCGGCACTGACGCAAAAAAACGTCTTGTTGGGTTTAACGCAGGCGATGATTGTGTTGCTGTTTTTAACGATCTGTCATGGGAATACACTCCTGTAGTAAATGTTTGCGAAACTCAATCGCCAGTTTTACCAGCGGCTTTAAGCTGTGCAGACGGCAAAGTATATCCGGCGCAGCAATATACGCATATAAATGGAAAAAAACGAGCAGCATTTGCTGTCAAAGCTCCGTCATTAGGCTGGACAAATTATAAAATTGTAAAAGAGGCAGCTCCCAACTCCCAACCCTCAACACTTTTTCTTTTTAATAACAACACTCTTGAAACTCCCTTCCACACAATTAAGTTTGACAATGCCGGAAGAATCGTAAGTTTGTTTGAAAAAAAATGGGGATACGAAACTGTAGCTTGCGGCGGCGCATTTAACTCACTTATCACTGCCGAAGACATCCCGGTATTTTGGGATGCCTGGGACATTGACGCAGACTGGACAAAACGTATCAAACAGGAAACAGGTCTTGTTTCAACAGAGGTAATTTCTGACGGGCCGGTCTTTTTCCGCTTGCGCCGAACTTACAAAATAAGCGATGTGTCGCAGTTGGTTCAGGACATGGTGTGTTACGCAGATAACCCAAGAATTGATTTTGAAACAAAGGTTGACTGGCACGAAAAATGGCGTGTATTAAAAGTTGAGTTTGATACAGCTATCAGTGCGGCGCAGGTTCGTTGTGAGGTGCAATACGGTCATCTGTGGCGGAATACTCACCGTAACCTCATGCAGGATCGGGCTAAGTTTGAAATTTGCGCCCATAAATGGATTTCGCTCGAAGAAGAAGGAGGCGGTGTCGCTTTATTGAATGACTGCAAATACGGTCATGATGTCGAAGGCGGAAAAATGCGTCTTACTCTGTTAAGATCTCCAATCGCCCCTGATCCTGAGGCGGACAGAGGAGAGCATTGGTTTACTTATTCAATACTGCCTTTCTCCGGTCATTTTGGCGATTCCGGCGTAATTCATTCGTCTTACGAATTAAATTCTCCCGCCTCAGCGGTATTCGGCTCAGGCGATATTTTGCAGACACAATCTCTTTGCAGTGTAGACGGAAACTCGGTAATAATTGAATGTATCAAAGTGCCGGAGAATGCCAATTCTGGCGAGATCATTTTGCGGTTGTATGAAAGCTTGGGCGGAAAATGCCGTACAAGCCTGCACTTTTCGCATGAACTAATTTCGGCGGCGGAAACTGATATGCTTGAAGATAACCCCAAGCCAATACCTGTGCAGGGCAAAAAACTCGATCTGGAATTTAGGGCATTTGAGATAAAAACAATCCGAGTAAAATTTACCAATTGAGGAAATTATGGGGAAAAAACTTAAGTACGGTATCATAGGATGTGGAGGTATTGCCGAGGGGAAATTTTTCCCTGCGATTAAGGCGCTTGGAGATGTGGATATTACCGCATATTGCGATATAATTCAAACCCGGGCAGAAAAAGCTAATGCGGGATATAGTGAGGGCAAAGCTAAAGTTTTTACCGATTACCGGGATTTATTAAAAGAAGATCTTGATGCGGTATGCGTGCTTACTCCAAATAATTCTCACTGCGAAATCACTGTAGCGGCTCTTAACCGAGGTATTCATGTAATGTGCGAAAAACCCATGGCGATGAATTATGCGGAAGCCAAAGCAATGTTAGACGCCAGCGTAAAAAACAAAAAGCTTCTTACTATTGGTTATCAAAATCGTTATCGCCCGGACAGTCTTTTCCTTAAAGCTGAGTGCGACAAGGGAACGTTAGGTGAAATTTATTACGCAAAAGCCACAGCGCTTCGGCGGCGTGCTGTTCCTACTTGGGGAGTTTTTCTTGATGTTGAAAAACAAGGCGGCGGCCCTCTCATTGATATTGGCACTCACGCATTGGATTTAACGCTTTTTATGATGAACAATTATGAACCGGTCTATGCGGTTGGCACTGTATATCATAAATTAAACAAGGAAAAAAACACGGGAAATGTCTGGGGCGACTGGAATACAAAAGAATTTACCGCCGAAGATTCGGCATTTGGTTTTGTGGTAATGAAAAACGGCGCAACCATTTCGCTGGAAAGCAGTTGGGCGCTTAATACTACAAGGGAGCGTGAAGCTGTAACAACTCTCTGCGGAACAAAAGGCGGTGCGGATATGCCTAAACAGGGGGAACTGATAATTAACGGCTGCAAAAACGGAAGGCTTTTTAATATGACTCCGATGATTCAGCCGAATGAAGTTGCCTTTTTTTCCGGCGATGCGGAATCGCCCTCAGTTAAAGAAGCTCGGACTTTCCGTGACGCAATTCGCGGCAAAGGAAAATTGTATGTGCTTCCAGAGCAGGCAATGGTTGTAACTCGTATCCTTGATGGAATTTACAAATCCGCAAAAACAGGCAAGCCGTTTTATTTCGACAAAGAGTAGGTTGTATATGACAGAAAAAAAACAAATTAGAGTAACCGTCTGGAATGAATACTTGGATGAGCAAAAAGCTCCTGTTGTGTCTGCGGTATATCCCGAAGGTTTGCATAAAGCAATCGCTGATTTTCTCAATCAAGGCAGTGAAATTTCCGCAAGAACATCAATTATTACCGATCCTGAACAAGGACTGACAGAAGATATTCTTGCCAATACAGATGTGTTGATATGGTGGGGGCATTGTCACCACGATGATGTTCAGGATCATCTGGCTAAACGGGTGGTTGAACACGTTCAGCGTGGTATGGGAATTGTCTTCCTTCACTCAGCGCATCTGTCAAAGCCTTTTAAAAATCTTTTGGGAACATCAGGATGTTTGGGCTGGAGAGAGGCTGGTGAAAAAACACGAATATGGACAGCTTCTCCCAATCATCCTGTGGCGCAGGGGATTCCTTCTCAATTTCTTATCGAGCAGGAAGAAATGTATAGCGAGCCGTTTGGAGTTCCCGAACCTGAAACAACAGTATTTATTAGCTGGTTCGAGGGAGGTAATGTATTTCGCAGCGGGCTTGCGTATCAAAGAGATTACGGCAAAATATTTTATTTCCAACCCGGCCACGAAATATACCCGACATTTTTTCACCCGACAGTTCAAAAGATAATTGTCAATGCTGTAAAATGGGTAAACCCTGTTGTTCGAATTAAAGCCCATGATTGTCCCTGCATGGAAGAAGCGCTGGAAAAAATCGGCGGTTAGCTTATTGCAAAATTTTATGTTTTAATCCAAAATGTAATTAATGGCAAAGAAAACCGTTTTTGTATTCATTTTAATTTTTTTCTCTACCGCAATGCTTTTTGCCGGAGGGGAACATCTTACAATTAAAGTGGCTGTTGTAGGCCCTGGCACTCCGCTTTATTTTTGGTGGGGGCATATTGCTCTTGTAATCGAAGATTCAAATACAGGCAGAAGCTATTTTTATGATTACGGAATATTTTCGTTAGATAACGATTATTTCTTCCAAAATTTTGCGCTGGGAAGGCTGTTGTTTACAAGCGGTGTTTCCTCAACCGAGAGAAACATCGAAGTCTACAGACTAACCAATCGCAGTTTAGTTTTTTATACACTTAATCTTCCGCCGGAAACCAGATTAAAAGTTCAGGAACTTGCCAATTATGATATGCTGCCTGAAAATCGTGATTATTGGTATCATCACTTTGATAATAATTGTTCAACAAGGATCATCGAAATTATTGATTTTGCCACAGACGGGCAATTTAGAGAGTATTTCGACAATATCCCCAGTCGTTTTACGTTAAGACAGCACGTACGCCGCCATACATGGTTTTCGCCTGCCGTCGATTGGGCTCTTAACTTTTGGATGGGGCAGGGCATAGACAGGCCTATCACTGTTTGGGACGATATGTTTCTTCCGTCTGAGGTTGGTAAGCGTATACAGGAGTTTGAGTTTACCGATGTCAACGGGGTTCGCCGCAGATTGGTAGAATCGGAAGATTCAATTCAGGTAATAATAGAATCTACAGGGCTCCCCGAAGTGCTTGAAATTCCGCGAAGACAATGGCCGATGAACTTTGCGTTCAGCCTTGTAATGTCCGCAGTTTTAGGCTTTTTCTTTTATTTACATTCAAAAAACATCAGGATTGGAAGAATTTTTGCGGGTATCGGGATAAGTTTCTTTGGCTTTGTTTTTGGTGTAGCAGCTCTGATGTTATACTTTATGAATATTTTTACAGATCATGACTATACGTATCAAAATTTTAACATGATCTTTGCCACGCCGCTGCTTTTAGCCGCTGTTCCGCTGGGTATTTGCTTCGCATCTACAAAAAATCTAAAAAAACTCATAATTTATGACAGATTGATCCGATTAACATGGCTTTTGACGGTGGTTGGCATCTTAATTTTGACGCTTCTCAGGCTTTTCCCGAGTTGCCCTATCGAAGATATTGGCATTTTCCAACAAAATCTTCCTGATAAACTGTTGATGCTCCCAATTGCTTTGCTTTTTACTTTTCAACCTGTCGGTCTTTGCCAATCCTTGAGAAAATGCTGTATCTGTAAAAAATCTGCTTAAAAATTTTTTTTATTTGTAACCTCTTTCCCGGTCAATGGTTGTATAATTGACATTCTTATCAGGCAACTATGTTCCTCCTATTTTCTCCTATACCCGAAGTTACTCCTTTCTTCGGGTATTTTTTTGTCTTTGTAAGGTTTTTTCAAAACTGAGGCTGTCCCAAAACTTCAGTTTTTGGGACAGCTTCCTTAGATTTAAATGAAAAAGCGGCATTTATGACGTTTTTTCGGAAGCCTGTCTCAAAACTGACCGAGTTTTGGGACAGGCTCAACTAGCCGAATTTTGAAAAAATTCTTTACGCCTAAAACATTTTTTCTAAAACCTGTTGACATAACTCTGATTTTTTACTAACATTTAATTAGTATCCCTTGTAGCTCAGCTGGCAGAGCAAGTGGCTGTTAACCACTGGGTCCGTGGTTCGAATCCGCGCGAGGGAGCAAATAATTAAGCTGTCTAACATTAAAAGGTTGGGCAGCTTTTTTTATATTAGAGTTGTTCGGAAACTTCAGTTTCTGAACGACTTCTTTATAAAAACCGCATTTTTGCAGGGCTTTGACCGAAAAAATGCAAGACTTGAGAGGCAACCAACCGGGTTGCCTCTCAAGTCCGTTCCGGGCTCGACTAATTGAAAATAAATTGAAATTAGTATATATTAAATTAATAGTAACAATGAGAAGGGGAAATTTACCATGATAAAAACAATGACGGCATTTACATCTGAATTAGATGACGAAAAAACAGCGATTGAGCAGATAAGTTCACAATTGAAGCTGGAAGAAGGGCTTTTAAAAAATACTATTGGCATTGTAGTGTGCCATTATGAATTTATTCTTTCAGGGATATTTAAAGCTGTATGCGATGCGCTTCCTTTTAGTGTAGTTGGTACTATTTCGTCAACGCAGGCTGTAAACGGCGAAAATGGCTCCTTGCTTATGGCATTGACTGTTATGACCAGCGATACTGTCGAATTTGAAAAAATCATCACACCTTCAATTGCGGAGGAACCGGCAAAGGTTATTGCCGAAAGTTATAAATCCCGCTCAAAATCGGGAAAACCTGCTCTCGCCATTGTGTTTGCGCCGTTTATCCTCCAAAATTGCGGCGATGATTATGTTAATGCTCTTAGTGAGGCATCGGGAGGAGTCCCATGTTTTGGAACGCTTTCAGTAGACGATACTTTGGATTTCGTAAACTGTTTTATGTTAGCCGACGGAGAGCATTACCGTGATAAAATGGCAATGATTCTTTTATATGGGGATGTAAAACCAAAGTTTTTTGTCGCTAATATATCCGAAAGCAGATTGCTTGAAAAAAACGCTGTCGTAACAAAAAGTGCAGGGCATGTACTCATGGAAGTAAACGAACGTCCTGTTATAGATTACTTTGATGATTTGGGGTTGGTCAAAGCAAGTGAAACTCAATATGCCATGTCGTCTATCCCGTTTTTGATTGATTATAATGATGATACGCCAAAAGTATCGAAAGTTTTTGTCATGCTTACTCCTGAAAAATATGCGATCTGCGGAGGCGCAATGCCGGAAGGAAGTACGATGTATGTGGCAATGACAGATAAAAGTGACGTTATATTTACTACCGAAGAAGTGCTCGAAAAAATCCGCAGCGAAATTCCAAAAGCTTCCTTGCTGCTTGCTTTTTCCTGCTTAACCCGAAACATGATGCTTGGGGCGGAACAATACAAAGAGATGGAAATGGTCAATGAAAAAATTGGCGGAGAGCTTCCTTTTATGATGGCAAGCTCCGGCGGAGAAATTTGCCCGACAAAAACTTCCGACGAAAGAGCAGTTAACCGTTTCCATAATAATGCTTTTGTTGCTTGTTTGATATAATTCGTATGTTAGTTGAAGGAACAAAGATTTGTCCAATGATGAAATGACGAAAAATTTTGATAACACTCTTGCTGATGAAAATCATCGGCTTCTTATGGAGGTTGACAAATTAAATCGTGAGCTGAAAAAAAACGCTCGTGAAATCAGAATAACCCAAAGCCTTCTCGACAAAGTTACAAAAGCGGCAGATGCAAAAGATACCCTTAACACAGCTTTAACAGATATAAGTATAAAACATCGCACCTATACAAATATGCTTCTGCAAAGCTGTCCTAATATCATAATTCTTTTTAATAGTGACGGCCGTTTTGTTTTATCTACCGAAGTTTTTATGTCCGTTACAAAAATTCCCAATTTTGATTATGTCAAAAATCGCAAATACGAAGAAGTTTTTCCTAAATATTTTTCTGCTGATGAAATGGAAAAATTCAGGACGGCTTTTGACAGAGCTGCGGAATCAGACGAGGCAATACAATTTGACGCAATGATTGATTTTTCTCTGGAAGGCAAGCGCAGATATTACTCGCTTGAGCTGCGCAGAACCAGTTCTGTTTTGGAAGCAAATGCAGATGTAATGTCGGGAATACTCGTAGTTATGATAGATTTTACGGATTTCATGCAGGAAAAACTGCGGGCGGAAACTGCCAATAATGCGAAATCAAATTTCCTGGCGACAATGAGCCACGAAATCAGAACGCCGATGAACGCGATAATTGGAATGGCAGCTATAGGTAAAACTACGCCAAATACAGAACGAAAAAATTATTGTTTAAATAAAATCGAAGATGCGTCGCAGCATTTGTTAAATGTTGTCAACGACATATTGGATATGTCAAAAATAGAAGCTAATAAATTTGAACTTTCTTTGGTTGAATTCAATTTTGAAAAAATGCTTCACCGTATTGCTAATGTCATCATTATCCGTGCGGATGAAAAACGGCAAATATTTACTGTGCATATAGATCAGGCAATCCCAAATATGATGATAGGTGACGATCACCGGCTTACTCAGGTCATAACAAATCTGCTGGGAAATGCCGTAAAATTTACGCCCGAAGAAGGTTCTGTAACGCTTGACGCAAAATATTTAGGCGAAGAAAACGGAATGTGTTCTATTCAAATTTCTATTGTCGATACGGGAATTGGCATAAGTCCTCAGCAGCAACCACAGTTGTTTGACACTTTCCAACAGGCTGACTCAAATACAACTCGTAAATACGGAGGTACAGGTTTAGGTCTGACTATCTCCAAAAATATTGTCGAAATGATGGGCGGCAAAATATGGGTTGAGTCTGAGCTTGGAAAAGGAGCGGCATTTAAATTTACATTTAACGCAAAACCTGCGGCAAACAGAATCGAAGAAAAAACGGCGACTGTTGTCGATTGGAATAACGCTAAATTCCTGATAGTTGACGATGATCTGTCCGTATTGGAATATTTTGACGAAATTATGCGAAGATTCGGGACATCCTGCGATACGGCATCAAGCGGCGAGGAAGCTTTGAAGCTTGTAAAAATGAACGGTGCATACACTATTTGTTTTGTAGACTGGAAGATGCCGGATATGGACGGTATCACTTTAACAAAAGCTTTAAAACAAGCAGAAAACGGCGGAGTTAATACAATCGTGATAATGATATCGTCTTTTGATATGAATACAATAGAAAAAGAAACGAAAAAAAATGGTATAGATAAAATTCTAGTAAAACCTTTATTTCCTTCGGTGATATATGATACCATAAACGAAGTTTTGGGAAAGATCAAAACAAAAAAAGAAAACAGACAAGAAGATTTATCCGGACTGTTTGCCGGATTTCATATTTTGCTTGCCGAAGATGTCGAAATAAACCGTGAAATTGTTCTCTCTCTGTTCGAACCGACAAACATCGAAATAGACTGCGTAGAAAACGGAGAAGAAGCTGTACGAGCTTTTAACCTTACTCCGGAAAAATATGACATGATATTTATGGACATTCAAATGCCAGTCATGGATGGGTACGAGGCAACCCGCCGTATCAGAGAAATTGAAAATAAAATCAACGCTGAAGGTGAAACTGCGGGGTATCCGCATAAACAGATACCAATTGTCGCTATGACCGCAAATGTGTTTCAGGAAGATATAGAAAAATCAATGTCGTCAGGCATGAACGGACACATCGGTAAACCTTTAGATTTTAATGAAGTAATAAATATTTTAAAAAAGTTTTTGTTAAAATAATCCCGCTGCCAGCAGCCATATTCCCGGAATAAACACAGCAGGGATAAGGTTAGCCACTTTTATTTCTTTTATCCCCAAAAAGTTCAAACCAATCCCCGCAACAACAAGGCTGCCTGTGGCGGACATTTCACGAACAATGTCATCTGTTAAAAATCCGCTGATTGCCTGAGAGGCAATAGTGATCGTTCCCTGATAAATCAACACTGACAACGCCGAAAAAGCAACTCCAATTCCCATCGATGCGCCGAATACAAGGGATATAGTGCCGTCAATAACTGACTTAGCAAACAACATTTCATGATTCCCTTGAAGCCCGCTTTGCATTGCCCCGATAATTGCCATCGATCCTGTGCAGTAAAGAATACTCGCTGACACAAAACCTTTTGAAAAACTGTGGCTGTGATTTTTTGTTTTATTTGATTCAATTTGGACTTCTGTATTAATTCCAAGTTTTTGTTCTATCCATTTTCCAAAATGGTTCATCCATTTATCGATATTTATCAGTTCACCTAAAATAGCACCTATCACAATACTCATTATCAAGAGTAAAATATTTTCATTTTGAAGAGCACCTTTTATTCCTACAAAAAAAATTGCCAACCCAAGTGCTTTTTTGATATGGTCTTCAAAACGTTGAGGGATTCTCTTTAGTAAAAAACAGCCAACAAGCGAGCAGATAACAATAGTTATAGCGTTTACAAATGTTCCCAGTAGTCCAAACATGATAGATTGTATCACAATGGACAGGTATCATTCAATGTCTATGAAAAATTACCTAACGGTATGTCCGCCCAAAAATACTTCAAACTCATCTTCGTGAACAATTCTTCCTGTTACAATATTGGTTAATCTTAGTATGTTTCTGCCGGGCATTCCGGGTCCTTTTACAAAAGAAAGCTGATATTTTCCGCCGGCTTCCAAAGGAGGAGAGACAAATTCTACGCTGGTATCTACGTTTCTTGTTAATGCACTTACATCGGATACAATGCCGGCTATTTCTCCAATCAAGCCGAAACCTTCAACCCTGGGAGTCGTCTCCCTGTATATAACACGAACTATCATTCTAAGTTCTCTATCTGAAGGGAAAATAATGGGATCCCAATGCGTCCTGCTTTCGCTTCTTGGAAGTCTTCTGCCTTCAAAAGAAACCAATGCTACGCTTGGCTGATTGTCACGGTTTGTTGTTAAGAATCCTACAGAAGAAGCGCCTTGTCCATCAAGTAAAAAAGAAAATTCTACCGGACTTGTAGCGCATCCGACAAAAAAGACCACAGCAAAAAAAACTGAAATAATCAGATATTTGTTAAAACGTAATTTCATTAACTAACTCCTATGTATATAATATCTCATTTGTTAATATTATTCAACATTGTGATTGTGAATACCTGCCCACTCAAGCGCGTTAGCCAGCAGCCGTTGGAATTGCACGTTATGCCACACTTCGAGTGTGTGACCTGGGGTAAGAGCGCAAACACGCCCTTTCCCTTGATTCCGCACATATCCTGCTGTGTGGATTGCCTCAGGTGCGTTGTAGTACGAGTCTTCCTGATATTTTGTTTCATCACCTTGCGCAGGAGAGTATGACGCGAGCAGAATATCGGCGTCATCGGTGATAATTTCAATTTTATAATGCTCATCAGGTTCACGAAAAAGGCTGACCCCTTCGGTAACAGGGTGAGGTTTTAACGGTTGGACAGTTACGGGAGAAGCGTTTGGGTGACCAAGAAAACGGCAGCCGACTAAATGATCGAGCATTGTTGTATTTTTGCCGGGAACAACACCGCTGTGTACAGCTACAAGCCCGCCTCCGTTTTCAACGTAATCGATAAACGCTTTTTGAATAGCTTCCGTTTTCCATGGCTGCCTGTCGGCTTGTGAAATGTCGTCCATCTTTGAAATAAGAACAACAGGATATTGGCTTAACATTTCCGGCGAGAAATCATTTGCATTTGAAATTATGTCAAAGGCAAACCCATTCTGTTTAAGCGGACTAATCCCTTCAATGACAACATTACCGGGATGCCAATAATCATCGCACAATAATAATACACGCATAGTTATAGTCCTTTAATTTTACTTATTGTACAAGGAATTGAATAATTCTTTGTACAATAAGTATTTACAATCGGAAATAGTCAATTAATAAAATTAATTGACTATAATACTAGCCTATTACATCAATCTTTGCTACAATGGTTTTATGTTAGACTATAAATTTATTACCGATAACCTTGATGCTGTAAAAGCAAACATAAAAAATCGTTTTATGAAAGCCGATGCTGAGGCAGCCGCCAATCTTTACGGCAAACGAACAGAACTTACAACGAATCTTCAGGCGCTTCAGCAGAAACGGAATACAAATGCCGACGCCATGAAAAGCAAAACTCTTACAACTGACGAACGCTCAACACTTATCGAAGAGGGAAAAAAATTAAAAGAAGAAATTGCCGCCGCAGAAGCGCAGTTGACTGCCGTAGAAGAAGAACTTTTAATCGAAGCTCGCAAAATACCGAACATGGCTCACCCTGACGCTCCGCTTGGAAAAGAAGATAAAGATAACTTTGAAATAAAGAGGGTGGGGGAGATTCCCAAATTTGATTTTGAACCTGCCGACCATGTAAAACTGGGGCAAGACCTCGATATAATTGATTTTGATTCCGCCACAAAGGTGTCAGGCACAAAGTTTTATTACCTGAAAAACGAAGGGGTTTTTTTGGAGCTGGGTCTTATCCGTTATGCATTAGATATTCTGCAAAAAAAAGGTTTTACGCCGTTTATCACTCCGGACATTGCCCGTGAAGAAATCCTTGAAGGTATTGGTTTTAATCCGCGCGGAGATGAATCTAATGTTTACACACTGAAAGACGAGGGTACTTGCCTTGTCGGCACTGCCGAAATAACTTTGGGCGGTTATTATTCCAACACAATACTAACAAGAGACAAACTGCCTCTGCGTATGGCAGGACTTTCTCATTGTTTCAGGCGGGAAGCAGGAGCGGCAGGTCAGTTTTCCAAAGGTTTGTATCGTGTCCACCAATTCACAAAACTTGAAATGTTTGTTTTCTGTCTGCCCGAAGAATCAGATCGATTTCACGAAGAGCTTCGCTTAATAGAAGAAGAAATTTTCTCAACCCTTGGTATTCCCTTCCGTGTAGTTGATACCTGCACAGGTGATTTGGGCGCTCCCGCTTATCGCAAGTGGGATTTAGAGGCATGGATGCCTGGGAGGGCAAGCCCGGATTGCAGTGAAAGCGGCTGGGGCGAAGTTACTTCTACGTCAAATTGTACCGATTATCAGGCTCGCCGCTTGAATATCCGCTTTAAGGATTCTGACGGCAAAAATAAATTTGTTCATATGCTTAACGGAACAGCGATTGCAATTTCCCGAGCCATCATTGCCATTTTAGAAAACTTTCAGATGGAAGATGGTTCTGTAAAAATTCCGAAGGCACTTGTCCCGTATTGCGGTTTTGACGTAATCAACAAAAAGCAATCAGACTAATTGATTATCCCGATCCTCAGTCCGGCGTAAGCTCCTGTAAATTGTTCTTGATGTATAAGCCCTCCGACTAATGAAAAAACAAGGTTGGAGGGTGGTGGGAAAAAATGGATTTCTGCGCCTGTCAAAAATCTTGTGTTTAAAATATTTTCTGAAAAATCCAATTCGTATCTTGCTGAAACACCGATGTTTATTTGGTTTGCCCGGAAAAGAATACCCGTAGAAAACAGCAATGTCGGCATAAAATCAGCGCTGCTTCGCCAAAAAAGAGCAGGGCAAAAAACTATAGAAAAATTTGTTAATTCCAGCGAGAGCGGTGCGTGTAATCCCAGCCCGCCTCCCGGGCTTGAAGGAAATTCTCCGTTTGTACCGGCCCATGCGTAAGAAATGCCTCCGGCAAAAGACAACGGAGTATTATTGTTATTGGGGAAGTTGTACTTTATCGAAGCTGAAAGACCAAAGCCGGTTTCATTATCGGGATAAGGGATTATATTAAGCGCTGCCGCTAATTCCAATCGATTAAACGGTGATACCCGTGCATTGAGTTTGAACGGAAAACCAAGTGTGCTTTCGTTGTTTTGCGTACCGTCATTTATATCATCACTGGTGTGTGTTATTAAAAAATTACCGGCGTGTACACCAATATCAAACTGAAAACTGCCTCGAGGAAGTACATGAGGCGTAGGTGAAAATTTCAATCCTGAAACACCTGTGTCAGAAGATAATGGAATAATAATGGCGGAATAATCTATTATGGTTTCCAGTCTTAATGTTACGGGCTGCATACCTTGTTCCTGCTGCGTTAGGTGCAAAGGTGTCTCCAAAGGAGAGGCTTCTATCAATACTGTGTAAATTCCCTGAGGCAAAGGGTTTCCATGTAAATCTCTGCCGTTCCATGTTATCTGCTGCTGAGGTGTTTCAAAAACATCAAGATAATTTTGAAACACCACTTCATTTTCGTTATTCAAAATTGTAATAGTGCCTGTACCGGGAGCGGTTACTTCAAAACGATAAACTGTAATACCAAGGTTATTTGGATTAAGCGGGTTAAACCGCCTTCGGTTTTGGGCGGCGTTTCCCATTCTGAAAATAGCCGGTCTCATTATAATATTTTCGTGAGTCGTGATATGCTCATCAACAAAAATAGTTACTACAGAATCATCCCATCCAAAAGCCCTGGTTCTTATTGTATTAAAACCCACAGGCAGGCTTAAAATAACCTGATTGTCATCCGGGACGGGAATGTCCGATAAAAAATGACCCAGAGCACTTGTATTGATTCTCGGGTTTAACGGAGCTGAATAAGAGCTGCCCGCCTCTCTTTGAATATAGACAAAAACAATGCCGCGCAATTCTTCCATTTGGATTGAGACAATAAGACTGCTGGTTCCGGTTAAAAGTACATTAAAATCACGTTCCCTGTATCCTTCTCTTGTTAGTCTGATATTGTGTTCTCTAAAAACTGTTTGTTCTAAAACCAAAGGAGTAAGCCCTCTATAAGCTCCGTCAATGTAAACTCTCACCCCTGTCGGATTTGTATGGATTTCAAGCCGCCTGCCGGAGGCAACTTCTTCAAAATGGTCGCCGATAATATTTTGCGGATTTCGGGCGAAAAGCGTGTTTGGCAGCATGAAAAGAGCGATTAGAAATGTAATTGTTAACAGCGATTTTATCATTATTTTATTCTAACATATATTTTGTTTTTCGTGTATGCTTTTAACTTTGACAATCTTTTGTATAAAATATGGGTTGAGTATGCGCAGCACTTTACCGAGAATCAAAATTTGCCGAAAATAATACATGAAAACATTAATTTTCCCTATTTCATTGTTGATTTTTGTGGTTTTGCCGTTTATTTCCTGCGCCGTAGTTCCATCCGGGCGGATTGATCCTGTAACCCCCGAACCTTTACCTCCCGGAGTTATTCTCGTAAGGCCTGCGGTTCCTTCATATATTATGAGTGTGGGCATGGTAAGCGCAGAAAATATGGCACTTTTCCTTTTACAAAACAACCCAAGTCTCGACCCTGCTTTTGCCTATGAGATTTCGGTTATTTACACCGAAGAAGCCGCGTTTGAGGGAGTAAACCATGACATTGCTTTTGTTCAAATGATTCTTGAGACAGGTTTTCTGCGGTTTGGAGGAGATGTCCGCCCTGAGCAAAATAACTTTGGAGGGCTTGGAGCGATTGGAGGCGGAGAGCCGGGTCTGGCGTTCGAGAGCACTCGAATTGGAGTGCGTGCTCAAGTTCAACACTTAAAAGCATACGGCTGTGTCGAGCCTCTCAATGGCGAGCTGGTTATGCCTCTTAACGGCCCTCCGCGTTTCAGGTTTGTGCGCAGGGGCATTGCTCCTACATTTGACGGGCTGACCGGCACATGGGCTATGGATCCGTATTATGCTGATAAGATTAGGGCGATCTTAGAGCGGCTTTATGAGTTTTCTTTTGGGGCTTAGCCGCCGATAGTTACTGTTGATGATGGTTTAATTGCGATTCTATGGTGTACTGTTTTTTACGAGTACACCATAGAATATTTGTTGTTGTGCTGTCTCCAAGCTGGTTGTTGATGTTCCATCCCCAAGCTCAAAGCTCCCCGTTCGTGTTGACGGCTAATTGTATTTACTGACGCTTGGGAGCAGCGTACATTGGGGGATGTTGTCAAAGTTAATTCAGGAAGAGATTATAAACATCTTAATCATGGTAATATTCCTGTTTATGGAACGGGCGGTTATATCTTAAG
>WQWD01000009.1 GCA_009785545.1 Treponema sp.
AAAAAAAAAAAAAAAAAAAAAAAAAAAAAAATAAAAAAAAAAAAAAAAAAAAAAAAAAAAAAAAAAATTGTGATAATGGGAGGGGGGGGGGGGGGGGGAGGAGAGTACTTAAAATCTTTAATGAAAACAGACTTATCTAGATCAAAAACACTAGGCACCTTTTGAGGCACTCTGAAATTGCTTGTTTTTAATATAAATTCAGACAATGTCATAATATAATAGTATAACGCTATTTTATTTCCAGCAATGTAAAAATTACACATTTAGAGTAAAAAATAAAGGTGAATTTTTTAAAAATTTACTACTAGAAAAAAGTCGTATATTCTGATAAAGTTACTTTAAGGAGAGTATTATGAAAAAGAAAATTATTACAGTTTTTTTTCTAATTTTATTTCATTTGTTATTAGCCGGGTGTCCGGGAACTGAAAATGAAATAGATGGTTTCAGTTTAAACTTAGAGCAGTTGACATTTGAACCTGCCGGAGAAGGTTACACAACACGATTTCCGCAAAATGTATACGTTACAAATCACTTAGGCGAACTTATAACAGTAAACATAAATTTGAGCGGTGCAAATCCTGGAAGTTTTAGTGTAAACACTAATAGTTTAAGCATCGCTGCAGGAGCAACTGCAAGATTTACAGTACGGCCTATCAGAGGCCTTAATGAAGGAACCTATTCGGCAACTATTATTGTTAGTGCAGACGGCTTTTTAGCAAGAAGTGTTAATTTAAGTTTTACTGTAACAGAGGAAGCTGATGAGTTTCACGTATTTCTCGCGTTTGGACAATCCAATATGCAAGGGCCTGGCCCAATACGACAACGAGATAGCGAAAACGTAAGCGAGCGTTGGAAAGTTTTAAATGTTGTTGCAGGCATATATGGAGGTCAGACTCGAGCTCAAGGAGAATGGTACACTGCAGTTCCGCCGCTCATGATCGCAGGCAACTTAAACCACTGGCAACACCCATTCACCACAGGGCTTAGCCCCGCAGACTGGTTTGGACGCCATCTTGCAGCAAATATCCCTGAACGTATTACAGTAGGAGTAATTCCCGTAGCCCATGGAGATCTTGCGCTTGCGGCATTTCACAGAACACGCGCGGAAGAATATTACTTTGGGCCATCCGGTCAAGGCGGTGATCATCGAGAGCCAACCAGGCCAAGTACTACAGAAAGAACCGGTTGGGAACGATACACAAATGCAGGTTATGAAAGTTTGTTCGATGCTATAGTTTCAAACGCAAAAATCGCACAGGAACAAGGCGCAATTATCAAGGGTATTATAGTTCATCAAGGCGAAAGCGGAAGAGGGCTTACCTATACAACATGGCATGAAATGCTTAAAGAAATTTACGATGACATTTTAAGCGAATTAGGACTTGCACCTAATTCCATTCCGATCTTACTTGGTCAAACTTGGGATGCAGGAAGCGGCAACACTGGCGATATGTTGAATCTTGACTTTCGAATTCAACAAACCATTCCTAATGCATGGATAATTAGCTCTGAATTATTAACTCAGGGCAGACCGGTTAATGATTTTCTCCATTTTGGATCTGAAGACTTGGAAGAATTTGGAATACGTTATGCAGAAACTATGCTAAATTTACTTTACAGGTAATTTATCTTTAATTAAAATTTGTGCCGAGGTTCCCTTTGATTTCAGGGGAACCTCGATGCAAATCAGTCGGCTGCGCCGGCTGTGCCGACTACGCCGGGCAGCCTCACCAATGTTTCCGGATAATCAAGCGTAATGGGGTCACCATTTACATCAACCATTTGCTCTGGGTGGGCAATGAACCATGCTCGCACATTGTCGGCAATGGTTTTCCCGAAATCACCAGGAGGCCATTCACCAGGAAACTGCCTTGTGCGATTAGGATTTTTCCATGTAATACGCAGATAGTCTTCCAAATGCAAAGGGTTAAACCAGTCAACTTTGGTTCTGGGATTCCCTTGATCATCGATCAATCTGTCTGTCATCATGTTTATCGTAGCAACCGGCCAGTCGCCTGAGAGCCGTCTCCATTGTCTATCAGCAGGCCATTCGGGGTGATGGTTTGTGTTAAAAAACCAGTTGGCGTAGTCAATCATGTTGAATACCTGCACCTCCGGCCATGTATGCCCTGTTCCATGTAAGAGTACGGTTGCGTGTTGCTCGACACCAAGGAAGTCAAAGAGTTCTCTGGTCAAAAGATATGTGATATACAAAGGATGCTGAGAAACCCAACCGCTGGGTGAGCCATGAGTCCAACTGTTATCACGCCAACCATTCACACCCATGTAAACATTCGGTGCCATTAAAGATGCCGCAAAATGCGAATCAAATGGCATACCACCTAAAATCCCGCTGCCAGGACTGCCGCTCATGGCAAAATTAGGATTGTGTTGCTGAAATTCTGCAAGTCTAATCCCTCTCCAGCTAGGTTGTTCACCTCGTGCTTGTGCCATAACCTGAATTTGAGTTCTGTTTGGCCCGCCAATTGATAATTCTTCCCAATCACGAGGAGCCAATTTAACCATTATATGGCTTTGTGAATCGTAAGGTAAAGCCGGATTGTAACGAGTAATATTCATCAGGCGAACTTGGTTGTACCCTCCAGCGTGCCGATTCAATCCTGCTTTTTGGCTCGTCCAACGCTCGACATTTGTACCAAGAGAGCCTGACGAAGCAGGAACGCTTATAGCTACACGAGTACCCCTTTGGCTTTCTGCCCAAGAACCGGCATACATCGCCGCTTTTCCGTTACGAGAAACACCGGATATCGCTATTTGGCGAGAGTTGACTACACCGCCAAGAAAATCAGGATTTTGCTCGATAGCATCCATAATGCGAGAAATTGTCCATGCCATGTGCAAAAACGCCGAAGGGCGATTGGGATCTGCTGTGTTGTTAAAGTTCCACAAAGTCTGTGCAGGATGGTCAAAATTGTCAGCACTGCCGCCCAGGTTCATTGTTGCCCAGCCATTCGCTTGCAGATGATTAAGACCGCCCGAAGACGGAACCCCTATAAACAACGGAACTTTGTTATCAGAAGAAACAGGCAAACCATTCGGCGCAATATCTGGTATAGTAATATTAAATGTATAATCAACAGTATTGTTATTTGCTGTAAATCTTAGTGTAACAGAACCTCCTGCAGCACCAGGATTCGTAATAACTGTGATCGAAGTTGGCGGCGGCGGTTTCGTACCCTGAAGATAATGCTCTAATAGGCGTTTTACTTCCTCACGACGACCGCCCGGAACAAGCGTCCAATCTTCTGGAATATAATTGTTTAGAGGGCGCGGCATCCATCTCCCCTCAGGAGTTTCATACGCTTCCCATTCCAGCGGACTATAAATACGGCTGCCATCACCGCGTATAAAAATATTTGGAAATTCGTACATTTCCCCGGCGGCATCCCACTGCTGTGGTGTCGGCCAATTACCGATACCGTAAGTCAGTGTCGGCACACCTCCCATAGGCGAGGGAGGTCGAGGTCTTGGCGGTTGGTCTGGTGGTGAATCGCCAGAGTCCGTAGGACAAGCAGCAAACATGAAAGTTAATGCTAATCCTATTACTAAGATAACTGCTTTTTTCATAAAATACCCCTTCAAAATTTATTTTTATCAATACTATGTATTTATAATCCCTTCGCGGGTAAAACCCTTCTTGCATTGGAAATATAAGTGGTTGTTCCTGTTAAGAAAACACGAATACCTCGTAAAAGTCCATATTCATCCTCAAACATAATATCAAGGGAGCCATCATTGTTTTGAACTGTTCTAAAATCATGCCCGTTATAGTATTCAAGATCAAACGTGAATTTGCCTGTTCTGGTTAAAAATACATTTGAACCTGCTTCTACCGGAACAACTGCTCTTATGTTGTTTACTGTTGGTAAATTGTTGGCGGGATTAAATGTGTAAATCGTAAAAGTGTCGTTTTCGAAAATTATCGTAGAATTAAGATCTTGCCACATAGCTCGTCTTATCCAGCGTCTGAAAACTCGCATATTGTTTTCGAAAGTCGAACTGCGAAAAAATTCTAAATTCCATGCGCTTAGCGGCTGGAGAGCTTGCCCTCTGTAAAATTGATCTTCCAATAAATTGATATAACCCTGCGAAATAAAACTAAAACTATTAAACGTAATATAAGCATTATATTCATGCCTTAATAATCTTTGAAAATCTCTTTGGCTAACTCTGGGGTTTTCTGAAAATTTATTATGGAATCTATTAAATGTTCTTTGGTTAGAAATTTGTATAACAATACCCATCCCCTCGGAGTGGAACCACATCGAATTAACTTCGATAATATTAGACCTTATATTTCTTGCAGATAAAAGCCTTAAAGTTTCCCTGCTTGAGTACGGTATATTAGGATTTATTCTTCTTACGGTATTCATGTAACTAAAAAACAAATCATGCGGCATAAAATAATCGGTTTGAGCAAATGTAAAAGTTAAATCTGATGTATAAAACGGCAATACACGAGATACCTCTCTGTTACACCCGGAAAATAAAATTAAAAATAATATTGTTAGCGAAATTTGTTTAAATAATTTCAAGTTTAACTCCATGTTCAGCGTAAGCAGTACACTCATGAGTACTCATGAGAAAAAATTAAAGGGGAATTTGCAATATGCAAGTTCCCCTTTTCAATTAAAAAGTAAAAGTGAGTCTTAGGTTTACCCAATGGGTTCTTGTGTTTTGAAAACCCAAACCATCACCGGCAAACCAGTAGTCACTTTGGTAGCGATATACCAGCGAAATATGAGATGTCCCTGCAAGATTTAACCTAACTTGCGGCTCAAAAAACCAGTAAAGATACGGCGCACCTAATTCAGATCTCAAACCTGCAAGTTCCATAGCGTACTCAAATGCAGCACCTACTTGCAATAAGTTATCAAACAACCTAAAGTGCAAACCCGGGCGAATCGCAAGCCGTCTATCGTCACCTATTAGGAAGTAACCCACACGAACTTGTGCCAGCATCCAATCCGGATCATACTGCAAAAACAGCCAGTTTATACCGGTTCGTATCGCATCGGTTTCTTCGTCGGGAAGAGTTAAATTACGAGGGTTAAGCCCGTTCCAATAGCCATTTGCAAAAATTTGGAAACCCGGAAGCAGGCGGTCTAAAACTCTTTCTTCTACACGGAACAGCAATCTTTCAAATGGCGGGCCGTCAAAAAGCCCATCAAAACGATACGCAAAACGAAAATGAAAAAAGTCGTGAGTATACGAAATACCTACAACAGATTCCGTTAATATATCCGTGAGAGTTAAATCCCCTGACGGCCATTGAGGATCCACTATGCTTTCTGCATTGCCGTCAAAATTATTTAAAACAAAACCAAAGTTAAGCGAACCGGGGGTTATAAACGAAATTCGCTGCGGGATAAATTCAAACCTCATTCCTAAGGTAGTGTCGAGTTCTCTCCAAAGTTCCGGGCCGCCGGTTCCCCAAGGTGAGTCGCCCATTCTTCCTGCAGAGATTTTTACGCCATTATTAAAAAAATATCCGAATGCGAAAGCATATCCCCAAAAGAATCGATTTTCTTCCCCAGTAAGCCATTGCGTCGATTCAAATCGAAATTTTACTCCAAGGTTGTCATTCAAATCATATTGAAAATTCAAACGAAACCTGCCTAAGTTGGCGGAAAGAGCGGCAAAACCTTCATGACCTGCCATCCAGTTTACATCCTCGCTGTTATGGATAAAGGCCTGAGTTTCCGGTTCGCTCATATCATCACGCAAGAAAGAGTACCAAAAAAGACCCGTTCTCATTTCGCCGGATATTTGTATGTCCTGTGCAAAAGAAGTACCAATCATGCAAAACATAATGACTAATACAATAATTATCTTTTTCATAAATATTCTCCTTAACAGTTACTCAACTAAAAAGAGAATAAAACCCGAAGGTTTATCCAGTGTGTTACTGTATTAAGTTCACGAGCAATATATTCAAAATCACTATAATATCGATAAACAAGTGAAAGCTGTGCGTTAGGAGATAAATTAACTCTAACTTCAGGTTCGATAAACCAATGTTGATACGGCGCATTATCCCACCATCTGACATTGCCGATTCCTGTTGTAAAACCAAAAGTTGATCCTACAAACAAGAAATCATCAAACAATCTAAAGAAAAAACTGGGTTGTACAGAAAAAGAGTGCCTTGTTTCTCGGATTATCCTTCCCCCTACATCTCTGGTCAAGTCTAAATCCGTCAAATAGCCAAGGCGAATTTGTCCTACAAATAAACCTTGATCATAATGAAGATACAAAAAGTTAGTGGATTGTGCTATTTCGGTTATATTGCTGCGCAAGCCGGAATGAAAACCGTTTATCCAAACCTGAAAACCGGGCAAAAAATTGCTTAAAACGCGCTCTTCGATACGGAACATCACGCTGTCGCCCTGTGCTAACGGACGTCCGTGCGGCGACCAGGGGAACTGCTCCACTATACCGTCAACTTCGCTGTCAAGCCGGTACACAAAACGTACATGAAAAAGATCATGCGTATAAGCGATGCCCAATACTGATTCCAAGAGTACATCTGTAATAGTAGTTGGAATCCGATCAGTTGTTAAAGAACCACTTTCATCGACCCTACGTCCAAGCGGGCGATCAAAATTATTCAATACAAAGCCGATGTTAAGAGAACCCGGCACGATAAAAGGAATGTTTTGCGGAATAAATTCAAACCTCATTCCCATGGAGCTGTCTAAATCATTCCAAAGAGGTTCAAACGCACTCATACCCCACGGTGAATTGCCAAGTAATCCTGCAGAAATACGCAAATTGTCGTTAAAGAAATTGCCATATACAAAGGCATAAACCCAAAATGGAGAGTTTCGTTGATCAATTGCAGCCATTGGCCAGTATGTAGTTTCAAAACGAAACATTGTTCCAAGTAAACCGGCATTATAATGAAAATCCAATCGTAATCTTGCCTGGTTATTGCTAAGAGTGGGAATCAAATCACCTTGCGGCTGCCTTACACCAATTGGTGAAAAACCTTCTCCAATACCTTGGCTATTGCTGATAAAAGCAGTTGAATCTGGAGTTCCCCAATCGCCGCCCCTTGTTAGTTCTCGTTGTAAACTATACCAAAAAAGACCGGTTCTCATTTCGCCGGACAAAGTAAGTCCTTGTTGAGCTGTAACAATGCCAAAAACAAACACTGTTAGAGCTATAGTTAATAAAAATTTTTTCATTTTGAATTTGTCCCTGAATTAAAATCTGGGTGACCGCATTAATGCAGTCACCCAAAAAGTAGATTTGTTAACGTGTAAACCTAACCGAAACGATTTGATTACGCGGTAAGTTGATCATTGCAGAAGTTCCAGCAACATTCATTGCAACAGGTTCCAAGCGACTTTGTACATCGCTGGTTGATCTCATCAAGTAGGCGTTGGTTGCCGCAAAACCCGCAGGAAGGTTAATTAGAACATTACCTGCATTTTGGCCGCGTGTACCATCGTTGTTAACCGGCGTAAACATAATAAAAACAATCTCATCACCGCACATTGATTCAAAAGCCATTGCCTTTGTTGTTGCTTGATTTTGACCGCCCTGATTGTTGTTTCCGCTTGCAAATGTAGTTGGATTAAAGGTTGTGGTTGCACCAGTTTCGCCAGATTGAACCGGAAGAATAGTGTTATTTCCAGCAGCAGTGCCGGCGGCTGTACCTAAGTTTTCAACAAAATTACCGGTCGCTGTTACACCAATTCTGGTTGTATTAGCAGCAAATCTGGAAAAGTGCGACATAACATGAGCTCTTGGCAATACTGCGCCATTTGTTGTTCCAAATGAACCATCACCAATGAACGAATAAAAACGCTTATTATACCACCAAACCCATGCACTTTCATCATTTAGCGCTAAGCCTGCATAAATTTCGTTAGCAAGATGCCATACCCAGTTCCATGTACTCATTACGGTAAAAAATGCAGCGCGATTTGCACCGGTGGTGTCGTTATGTTCGGTTTGCCATACTTCCATGTGATGAGCAGAAGGATGGTGCATAAGGCCTGCAGCAGAGCCGGTTCCTTCTAAGAGAGTGTTAAGTCTTTGATGCATTTCGCCGTAGTAATGCCGCCAAATAGCATCAACTCTTCCTGACATTTGGTTATGTCCACCGCCTAAATTAGCGGTAGCAAAGGGACTGGGAGCAGCTCCGGCTGTTACGGAAATTGTATGGGAAGAGTCAGCAGGCAGATGATTTGCTAACAATGCGTTCAATGTTGCAGCACCGCCGCCGGAACGTTCACCGGAACCAATAAAAACACGATCCCACTGTTGTCCGCCGCCAAAGCCGGGAATGTGTCTGATAGCAGGGTACAAATAATCTAACGAGAATTGTGCCATGTGCGCATTACTAAAGCGCATTCCTTCATATCCAACTTCAATGTTGTATTCATTTTGCGGTCCAATTGCAAAAATCGGAGCTCCATTTTGCCATAACCAATCAAGGTACCAAGCATACCATTGTGCAAGAGGACCAAATTGCGCCCTTAGTGCCCAATGATTACCGACCAAAGAGCCTTGACCGGGCGCAGAAGTTGCCGTTGGCCCTTTGAATATTGCGGGAGCAGTCCAAGGAACCATAATTACATATCCACCGTACGAATTAACAATTCTAATTTGATCAAGATAGTTGTGATTACTGCCTGAGTAGTAACCTTGATCCGGGTGGACAAAGTTAAACGCAGCATGAGGACTTGGAGGAGTTCTGGGGACTCCGGCTACTAAGTCTTGGATGTCATCATACATTTGGTGCCGCAAAATCTGGAAACCAAACCCCCAATCAGGATTGTGAAGCAATCTTGTTTCGTCATTGGACATATGAGGGGATGGAGTTCCGTTACCTGCACGAAATTCTACCTGTGCATTACCGCCAAAGCCGCGTACAAACTGGTGTCTGTTGCCGCTAAAGAAGCCCATTGGTTGACCTTCCGCATTTTGGTTGTTAAGCGTAACTGTAACGTTCGCATTACCGGGGTTAAAACCTGCATTATCGGGATTAATGCTAATTCTTGCAACATTACTTGCTGTTGTTCTGACAGACGGACTCCTATTTGGGTTTGTGTTAGTTACAACAACATAAAAATGATGAAAAGCTGGTGTTTCTGTGTTTATGGTTGGAGAAAACGACGACCCGGTAGCTCCGGAAATTGCAGTCCCGCCTGCTGCGGCCATGTTAGGACCGGAAAACCATTGAAACGTTAACGTACCACCATCGGGGCTTGTTGCTGTTACACTTAGTGCAGGCACTGTTACACCGGCACCCACTGTAAAAGCAGCTCCAACAGGCTGTACCGTGATCACAGGCGCTGCTGCCGGATCGTTTCCGCCAGTTTCTTCGGCTGGTTGTGCAGGACAACCTGAAATTGCTAAAGCCAATACTAACAATAGACTGACTATTCCGCTTTTAAATAGATTTTTTTTCATTTGTAAATCTCCTTGTATTTATTTAGTTTTTAAAAAAATCGCCACTTATCAAATTCGAAACCATTCATGTGCCTTGAGTCAGGCATTACGGTTTCCGGGTTCACACCAAGACTGCTGTAGAAAACAAAAACAAGGTCGTGAACGCCGGTAATTGCTCTGTCCAGTTCTATTGTAACCTCAGCAAACTGCCCTTCATAACCCGGCAGAGCTTGTATACGCATAGCGCCAATTACTTCGCCTCCGGTTATGCGTGTGGTATTCGTTGGAGTAAGGTTGCCGTCTTGATTCGTGTGCCCGACAACACCTTGCGGTTCGGGATTAAGGCGAAGTTCGATTGCTCCGTAATAACCAATAGAACTTGGAGTACGAACTCTTGCCGTGAATCGTGTTGCCCCTGTAACGCCAAAGTCTACGCCGTAAACACCAAGCCAGTCTCCGGTATCAATTGAAGTTACCACCATTCCGTTATTAGCTCCTGTAGCCGGTCTTGTGTAAATACCGCCTTGAACAGCCATTGTTTCTGCTTCCTGCCAAACAAACGGATTTAAGTATTCGATTTGGCTTACACCTAAACGAGTCATTTGCACAGGATCAATGTGACCATCGGGGCGAATCGGCATATAGTCGATCCAAGCTGATCGCAAGCGGCGATGGCCAAGATCAGGATATACTCCCATTGCTTCTGCAACTTTCTGAGTATGGTAAGTAATGAAAGTTCTGCCGCGAAATTCAAACATAGCGCCATGGTTATTATTATCGGTTGATAGCAATTGGTCAGCCGCATTAGGTCTTGTTAAAAAAGTGCGTGGATCACTCCAGCCGCCCGGGAAGGTATCCCAAGGGCTGTTTTCGCTCATCATGTAAACCAAATGGTAGTCGCTAAAACCAAAAGTATTCCCTGCTGTACTATAGTGTGTACTCCATTGAAAATAATATCTGCCTTGGAGATACTTCATATTTTGGGCTTCGAATAAAAATGGCACGTGCCATTCATCAAGATACTCGTCCATTAAGCTGACCATATCGTGATTAAGACGAACACGCCTAGCCATGCGTGTATTGTCAACCGGAATACCCGCACCCGGCTGCCATCCGCCGCCCAAGAATAAGTACCCTTGACTTGTACGGGGGTCTATAAATACACCCGGATCAAAGAGCCAAAGAACATCTTCGCCGCCCGGTGTACTGTGATCGACTAATAGACGCTGTGAATTGTCAGGAGCTCTCCATGGGCCGACAGGCGTATCGCCGACAACAACACCTACTCCATTACCGCCATCGCACCAGTACAAGAAAAACCGAGGAGTTGCGCCAAAAATCCTGTAAGCAGCAGTAGGAGCCCAGGATCTTTCCACCGGATCGCCGTTAGGCAGATAAAACCTTGCTGCAGGCTGCCAGTATTGTTCCAGAATAAGTGGATTTGTGTTTGGAGTACCTACGATGTTAGACGCACCGTGATCTGTCCAGTTAACCATGTCCGAAGAAGACACTATGCGAATACCTTGAATGCCGCGCAAATATGAAGGCCCGTGACCCTCAGGATCATTTTGCGCGGTAAGCCAACTGCCATCTTCGGCATATTGAATTGTATCATTGCTCATGTAAATCCAAACACGATCGTTGAACACCATAACGTCGGGGTCTGCGCCAAAAGCTTGCGTAAACAAGGGGTTAGAATGTCCCCAAATTTTCCACGAATTTGATAACTGTGCAGGGAAACCGTTTGCAGTGTCGAATAACGCCGCACGTTCTGCTCTAGATGGCTGTGCCAACAATCTTTCCGATTCAGGTGTCACCACAGGATCTTCTCCTCCGTTGTTTGGACAGCCGAAAAATGCGAACAAACTAACTATTAACAAAATGCCAAATAATTTTTTCATCAAAACCTCCTATTTGATTAAAATGTTATCTCTGCACGAAGATTCAACCATTGCTCTGTTCTTTGGCGAAGCGAACGATCTGCCGCAGCCAAGTAGCTGCCTCGTATTTCATATTCCAAACTGATTGATGCATTACCAAAGTGTGCTTGTATCCTTGGACGCCCTGCAAGAAAGCGAAATGGAACGCCAAAAAGAGATCTACCTGGGCCGAATTCTAAATTATAAAAAACTGACCCTCCAATATTCAAAAACGGCAATACTCTGTAATAGAATTCCATTTCTGCGTCAAAATGATGAGACAGAGATTCGGTAAACCTTAATCCCAGAGAAAGCCTTGTAAAGAAATCTTCGGGATCGAATTGGACGTATAACCAATTTTGGTAGAATGCAGGAACCAGTTCTGTTGAGCCGATAAATCCTCGCCACCAGCCATTTGCCCATACGGAAAGACCAGGAACAAGATTGCTTAAGAAGCTTGCTTCCAAGCGGTACATAAGTTCGTGACCTTCGTTTGTTGATCCACCCGGATCAACATCGGCGTCACTGTCTAAACGATAACCCAATCTTGCATGAAACAGATCGTTGGTGTAAGTAAAACCAAAAACTGATTCCATCAAAAGATTATCAATCGTTAATAACTCAGTGTGGTAAGTAGCATTGTTCCAATGGTTAATAGCAAAACCAAAACCAAAGCCGGGGATGGCAGCAGGAAATATTTCCGTGCGAATTCCAATAGTGGTATCTAACTGCTGCCAAATATGCGGACCATCGGCTCGCCACGGAGAACGTTCAAGCCTGCCAATTGTTACACGCAGTCGTTCGTCAAGAAAATTGCCGTAAGCAAAAACAAAAGGGATGGATACTTGCATTGCGTCAATATTATTTGGCTGCAATCGCATTACTAATCCCAAGTTATCTGAAACAAGATGCATATCCAACCTAAGCCGTACATTATTTATGTGTTCAGTACCCCAGATAGATGCAAATCCGGTTTCTTCTCTTATGACTCCTAAATGAGAATCTTCTACCCGTTCCCATAAAATACCGGTTCTAATTTCTCCGGTAAATGTTAAGTCCAGTGCATGAACGAATCCTGCCAAAAAAAATATAATTAGTATTAAGATAAATTTTTTACACACCGGATATCCTCCTATAGATTATGTTACTTTCTGGATTAGAAAGTAATGACTGTACGAAGATTCATCCAGTGACCTCGCTGCATTCGCTGATGCTGCTCCACAAAACCGTCGTAGAATGAATAAACAAGAGCCGCATAAATTCCGGGACTAAAGCTAACTCTAATTTGCGGCTCGATGCTGAAAAAATGTAACGGAATATCACGAGTTGTGCTGTTTGCACCAAAGTTGATCACTCCGGAAAAATCAGAACCTATACTTAGGAATGGTAAAACATTGTAATGAAATCCGGCTCTTGCAGTAAATAGATGAGAATCCGTCCCATTAATTTGTAAACCTAAATCGAGATTTGTTCTAAAAGCTTGCGGCGCTAACGAAAAGTACAGCCAATTTTTGTAAACTGATCTTTCACTCTCTTCGGCAAAGATACCACTCCACCAGCCATTTGCAACAATAGAAAAATACGGAATAATATTATGAAGAAAACGTAATTCCGCCCGGTACATCATTTCGTGACCTTCCTGATAGACTCGAAACATAAAAATATCAGGATCCCATTGCCGATGACCATCCGCCTCACTGTCCAGTCTCCATGCCAAGCTGCCGTGGAATGAATTATTTGTAAAAGAAACCCCAATGACAGATTCCAGTAATATATGAGATATATCCCTTGTAAAATTCGGATCCAGATAGGAGTTCCAATCACTTAACGTAAAACCAAAACTAAAACCGGGAATTGAGTTTAAGAACACTTCCGTACGAATGCCTAGAAGCTGCCCATCCAATTCATGTTGTATATCGTCACTGCCTGCTGCCCAAGGAGACAAACCCAATCTGCCAATACTAAAACGTAATTGGTCGTCAAAGAAATTACCAAAAGCAAAAGCATGAGTCCACCATGTATTACCCGGAGTAGTAAACGAGAATTGTTCTAAACGTAAAATTACACCTACATTATTGCTTGTTACGTTTAGATCTAATCTTAAACGTCCTTGCGATGCAGGATTACCTATGCTAATATGATTGTTGTGAAAACTGGCGCTTGTGAATGAAGCTTCGTTCCCATGTTCGTCTTCATAATAATGATAAACCCAAAATACACCGGTTTTCATTTGTCCAGAAAAATCTATGTCTAACGCTGATGCAAAGCTTGACGTTAAAAAAACTGCAAGCGTAAAAATTATTACTTTTCTTATCATTTTATTACCTCATCGCTAAAAAAATTCCCCGACAGCAAGCCGCCGCCGGGGAAAACTTGTTTTATTCCCAAACACCATTAAACGCAAGTGAAACCATTGCGTTGGATGGCAGAGTAACAACCGCTGTGTTATCGTCTCTCAAAACAACCAACACAGGTTCACGCCTTCTGCCTTCTGAACAGGAAATAATTCCGTGAGCAGCAGTTGCTTCAAAGCCGTCCGGCATATTGATAAGAATTTCATTGGACTCACCAGGCACATTGATTCGGCAATCCATTAAAACCAGAGTGACCAAGTCTTCTTCCGATTTAAGTTTTGCTTGATGATAATCATTGCGATCCGGATTTGCGGTTCTCATGCCTGCAACTGCTCTGATTCCGCGAGGCATTGCAGCATGATTTTGTGAACTATTCCAAAGATTGATTACATTAACACCTGTAAAACCTGAACTGGTAGTTTCCAGCCTGATTGTATCGGTTAGGTATCTTGCAAAATGAGCCATACCATCGCCCCTTGGCAAGATTTCGCCGTTAACTGTACCAAATGCGTCTTCGCCAATCATGCTGTAGAAACGTTTTAAATACCACCATGTGTAAACGCTGGAATCATTATGTGCAATTACATGATGAATTTCGTTCATAACAACCCAGATCAAGTTCCATGTTGAATCCAAGAGTTGAGCCGGCATAGAACCTGCATTAACATTCTTTTCCATCATCCAAGTTTCTCTGCGAGGTTCTTGATCTAACGAAGTAGCATACCTTGCATTCCATGAACCATAAGTGTGATATGCTACAATCTCTAAATTTCTGCGTGCAGCAGGACTCGCCAAAGCTGGATTGTTCCATGTTACATCGTTGTGAGGGGATGCACCTTGGAGGCGAACACGCTGTCTGCCTTCAGGAAGATTGGCTCCGGTAATACCGCCGCCGGCACCTTGTACGCCACCACCCCATAATGCCGGTGTACCGTCAGGATTAACAGTTCTCTGTGTACCATCAGAATTCATTCCGGTAATAACATATCCCACGTCTGCCAAGAAATCACGGTGTTCTGCACCTGTCCACAACATTCCATAATAGGAAGCTTCGTAGGTAGGTTCGTTTTGGATAGAAACCGCATAAATTGGAGCGCCAAAACGTGCCATGTCTTCGAGGAATGTGCGCAGATACATTGCATAGTCTCTGTGATGTTGTACGCGTAAGTGACCGTTACCAAAAAGGCTATTGTTAGTTTTCCATTCTGGAAAGGGAGGCGTCCAAGGAGCTGCTACAACATAACCACCATGATCGCTTACAGAACGAGCAAAACGTACATATTGTGCGTTTGATTCAAACATACCATCACCAATACCGGTATCTTCGCCGCCGTAAGCACCGCTTAGTACATCCTCAAGAGGTGCGGGGAATAAATGGATACGCAAGATTTTTAAACCTAAATAATCCGAATGTTGGGGATTAAACATAGTTTGAATATCTCTGTATTCCATATAAACAGGTACTTCGGCAGTTCCCGGTGCGCCACCAATTTCAAAGCCATTTGACATACCGCCAAAAGCACGAATATACTGGCGCATCGTATCAGTAATGTTAATTGTAGCTGCGGGAGTTGTCAGCTCTTGATCTGTTCTTACACGAGCAGGGTTTGAGTGACGTGGAAACTGAGGAGCTGCAGGGTTGGTAACAATTACATAGTAGAAACCTGGCGCTGTTGGCCTGAATGTTGCACTTGTAGCGCCTTCAATTGCCTCACCGCCATAATTTCTAAAGGTATCTGCTCTAAACCATTGATACGTAAAATTACCTGTAATTAAGGTTCCAAGTTCGCCCATGTTTGGGAGAGCCGGATTCATTCTTTGAGCAACAACTCTTAGTGCAAAATCGGCAGGGATTGTATCACCTGTAAAGTCAACACTGGTTGGATGTTCCGTAATGAGCGGCGCACCCGATTCAACACGCATACGACGCCCGACATTTTCTATACCATCCCAGCCTCCGCTGGTATCAATTTCCGGACATCCGGTAATAAGCAATGCTACTGCCAGAATAAAACCAAACAAACCTATGTATATCAATTTGTTTTTCATAAAATACTCCATAAAAAGGTTAATAATTGGTGCTGTCCGAGAAGTAAATCTCGGACAGCACCAAACTCAACTATCTGCTAAAAACTCTTAGTCAATTGGGTTAAGATCAATTCTAATTGAATTAATTGTAACCTCTGTTGGTGTTGCTTCTCGTAACTGAAGCTTGAAACTGGAAAGTACCGCAGGTGCGCCACCCGGATTTTGCCATGCTAAAGCTGCTGGAGCAAGAAATGAAGAGAAAGCACCTGCGGGTAAAGTTGTTCCATTCCAACTGCCTAGCGCCATGGGGTTAGCCAAGCCAAATCGGAACTGAGAATCAGGTGTTGCTACACCGTCAATTACTACTGAGATTGTACCACCGGCAAGCCGATGAGCATTAACCCTGGTAACATCCGCTGGTCTTAAATCAATAAGACCTCTTTGATCATTCCTTGAAAAGTCCCAAGTAAGTACTCCACCTGTTACTACCGATGGAGGTGCTAACGGGTTACCTTCCCAAGGTTGACCACCACCGCCAGTGGCTTGTTCTGTACGTATCATGTTTAGATCTAAGTAGAAATGCGTAACTGCAGCATCAAGGAAAGTAATTGTTGCAACGTTACTAACGGTAGTAGCGGTTGTATTTCCAGTAATTTCCGGTGCGGTATTTGTATTTGTAACAACTACATAGAATGTATGAGCGCCTTCAGTAGTAATTACCGGTG
The DNA here is from genome assembly GCA_009785545.1 of Treponema sp. Classification (GTDB taxonomy): domain Bacteria; phylum Spirochaetota; class Spirochaetia; order Treponematales; family Breznakiellaceae; genus WQXQ01. Next base: position 16,453 of record WQWD01000009.1, read on the forward strand.
TAAACGTTGTTCCTGTAGCACCTGATACCGGAGTCCGCGTAGCGTCATTAGGATTACCTGTATACCATTGGAATGATACAGTACCACCGTCACTGGCGTTTGCTGCAACTGTAAGCGGAACGATGTCACTTAAGTCGCCAACACTTTGACTTTGCGGCTGTGTAGTAATTGTTGGAGGGACTGCATGAACAGGAAGGATTCCACCATCAAAGTCCAAGAAAGCTTGTCCCCATGCTGTCATGTTTTGCCAGTTGGAGTGTGCAATATTGTTCCATACAACAACACCGTCACGTGAACCAACTGCGCTGCTTGCATTAATTTGGATTTCTACAGCAATTTCCATTCCGTCGATTAATGGATCATCAGTTCCAATTACTCTCCACGGTACTTGGAAAATAACGATATAACCGGAATCTAATGTTACGCCATTGAATGTTCTTGCATCGCCGGTAAAGTTCCATCTGCTGATTCGATCTCCCCAGTGAGCTGATGTCGTCCAACCTGGGTTTGTTCTACCGCCGGAACGTGATCCATCGGCACCTACACGATATTGTGAACCACCACTTCCCCAGCCTGGTATTGTTACATGTGCCCTTTCATTAAAAAACAATTCTACAGAGTCTGCATTATGCTCACCGCCAGGGCCCGGCGTAACATTTGAATCCCATACTTGGGCAAAGATATATAAGCCGTCTTCGTCAAATGCAAGTCTGGCTTCGCCCCATGTTGCAAGGGTTTCCCATTGCTCAATTAGTGCAACGTAGTTAGGATGAACTCTGTTAATGTGGAGAACTTCCATCTCGGGGGCGTTCCATTGCGGGTCAATAACATTATCTTGAATATTCATGGTTCGCATCAGGATGTTTGTAGGCTGGCGTGTATTTACAGTGACTGCATAGTAAAGTACAACCGCCTCATTAGCAGAAGTTACTTGTATCCACAATACACTGCCATCTACAAACACTAAACCGTTACCACTATTTACAAAAACTCCTGTATCACCAACTCTAAATCTGGCTGTTGCATCAGAATCTGATGCTGCTGCAACTACGTCTACACCACCATCCAAAGCAATTGCTTCTGCCGAATAAGGAAGAAGAATTAAACCGTTGGCAACATTTGCTGTATTTGCGTGAGGTGTACCCATAGATAAAACATCATGCTGATTAAATGTAATTCCAGTAAGCGTAGCTACACGACCGATTTCTACGGTAATGCCATAGTAACCAACTGTTACACCATTTACGGCGGTAACTCTTACAATAATTTGGTCGCCATCGTTAAGTGTTACAGTACCGGTATCGGCAAAATTAAGAACAAAATTTCCGCCTCTTCTTACAGCATATTCAGATGTTGCTGCAGCTACTGTTGTTGCCGCGACAATATTAACGTTGGTTCTTTGTGCTGCACCTAAACCGAGAGTTCCCCATGTTGTAATTGCATCAATTGTTGCTACAGGAGTACCAAAACCAGTCGCTACAACATCGCTTGGAGGTATTGCGTCTGCATCATAAACAATCCTAATGCTTGTTACGTTTACATTATCGCTCATTATTATGATAAGGAAACGATAAAAAAGCCTGGTTCCGTCTTCGGCTGTAACTCTTACATACACAACCTCATTGTTAGCAAGGGTGAGTACATTATTAGAGCTAAACGATGCCGGATGTGCGAATGTACCCATTGCTGCACCGAAATTTGCAGTTGCACCGCCAGCAAGACCAGTTACAACTATCTCTGCATTAGTTACAGCAGCAGCATTTACCGCATAAATACGACCTGTGTATACACTGTGATTTTGCGGAAGATTCCCACTGTCCCATACACTTGAGGTAATCGGAGCAGGGATTCCGCCTGCTGGTGCAAGACCAGTTGTTGCCGGTGAAATACCACCAATTGTAATCCCGGTAAATGTGGCTCCGCTTCTTAAACTTTCATCGCCGCCTGGACAACCTGTAAAAGCAAACATAGCCATTGTGACAAGAATTGCACAGCATAAAGCGGCAATTCTAACTGTTTTAGTTTTCATATAAAACTCCTTTATTTAGAGAATATTAAAAAAACTCACAACGTGAGTGTTTTTGAAGTTTGAAAATTACTAAACTTTTTTTGATATGGAGAAGAAAGAGAGAGGGAGGAGGAAGGGACTACATTATTGCTGTTAGCAAAGATCTGAGTCAAATGACCTCCAGTAGCAAGCATTATTGTTTACCAATAATAATATTTGCTGTTTCATAATAAGCAGTATACAACACCTTTGTTTATTTTTCAATGTAAAAATTACACATTTTAAGTAAAAAACAAAGGCGATTTCCCAAGAATTTGCTACTAGAAAAAAATCGCCTAATAAGGTACTTTAAGAATAATGAAATGGGACAAAAAAGATATTTCACAGGAAATGGTCAAAGAAATCTCGGCAAAATTCGGCTGTGATCTTTTAACCGCTTCAATTCTTGCACGACGAGGCATTAACACACCCGAAGCAATTCGTTTTTTTTTAGAAGATGACCTTCTTTCCCTGCGCAACCCTTTCGCTCTTGACGGAGTGGAAGATGCCGTAGAGCGTATCCTTGCCGCAAAAGAAGAAGGCGAAAAAGTATTGGTTTTTGGCGACAGCGATGTTGACGGTATTACGGCAACTGCCATTCTTGCCGGATTTCTCGAAAAAATCGGCATGGATGTAATATGGCGTATCCCGACAGCTGATGACGCTTATGGGTTAAGTATGAAAGCGGTCGAAGATTTTGCCGCAAAAGACGGCACTTTGATCATTACCGTTGACTGCGGCATTTCACGGTTTGCCGAAGTTAAAAGAGCAAATGAACTTTCAATTGACGTTATCGTTACAGATCACCACGAGCCGCAGGACGAATTGCCCGAAGCTCTTGTCATCATCAATCCAAAGCTAAAAAATTCAACATACCCTTTCAGAAATCTTGCAGGCTGCGGAGTAGCGTTTAAGCTGGTTTGCGCTCTGCGTTTTGCCCTTAAAAGCGAACTGTACGGGCAGGAAATTTGTCTTTTAAATACCAGACCCGCAAATGACGCATGGATCATAGAGGTTGCAAAAACACGAAACCTCATAGTAACAGATATACTGACAGAAGTAATTGTACCGGGAAGAATAGCAATAAGCGACACACGGTTGCCTGTTTTTCTTCAGGGGCAGCAGATTTTATGTTGGGATGCCGCATTGCATAAACAAACTTTTGTAAAATTGTTTGGCAAATCAATCGAAATTGCAATGATGGATATTGCTCCGCAAATCGGAAAAATGATACCTCAAGCGGCGGATCAAAGTCTTTTACGCATTAAGGAACTTTCCAGAATAGCAAAATACAGCGAAAAAGAATTAGGCGAGCTCGATGTTTTTGTAAACCTTTTTGTATCATTCGCCAAGTTATGCGCAAAAAATACGGCGGATACCGAAGCGGAAAATGCCGATATTCAACTGGCAGCTCTTGGCACAATCGCCGATATTATGCCGCTGTTAGACGAAAACAGAATAATCGCGCGCAGAGGAATCGATGTTTTGAAAAAAAATCCTCATCCGGGGCTTTTACAACTGTTAAGAGAATTGGGTTTAACTGGACGTTTTGAAGCAAAAGACATTTCATGGAAAATATGCCCTGCCATAAATGCGGCACGGCGTATGGGAAATGCTCAAATTGCGGCGAATCTTTTCTTTGAAAAAAATCCAAAAGAAAGAGAAGGCTTTGCCAAAGAACTTGCGTCAATGAACGAAAACCGCAAGGAACTTGAAGAAGATACATGGAATATAATTAAAGATAAAGCTTTTAAAAGTTTTGATGATTACAAAAATAAATTAACAATAGTTTTCGGCGAAGATATACCCAAAGGGGTTACAGGTTTAATGGCTCAGCGTGCTGTCCGCTGTTTCAATGTTCCTTCTATTGCAATTTCGATTAACGACAATATTTGCACGGGTTCTGTCCGTTCTGTAAAAAGTTATAATATCCAGCCCATGCTGGAACAATGCGGCAATTTTTTTATTGACGCAGGAGGACACAAAGCGGCAGGCGGTTTCAGTTTAAAACTGGAGTATCTTGACGCTTTTTTGGATCGGTTAAAAGACATTGCGGAAACAATCGAATTTGATGACGAGTTGCAAGAAGAAACCATTCATGTAGACGCAGAGCTTCCGCATGATTTTATTTCGCCGGATATTTTAAAACTAATCGATATGTTTGAACCTTACGGCTGTGACAATGAACCGCTCACTTTTATCGCCAAAAAACTAACAATCAAAGAAGTTAATTTTATCGGAAAGCCGGAGTCAAAACATTTAAAACTAACGCTTGATACAGGAAAATACAAATGGCCGGCTTTGTACTGGCAAAGCGCAGATCGCTTTACAAACAAAGAATTTGATGTTAATGATAAAGTAGACATCGCATTTAATATTACACGCGATTATTTTAAAGGCAATGAAACGCCGCAAATTATGATATTGGATTTAAAAAGATGAAAAATAAAAATAACGTTGTTCGGAAACCAATCCGAACCAAAAGTTCGCTGTTGCCGAACAAGCCCAATGCAATTGTTTTAACACTTTTTTGTTTAATTTTGGCAGCCTGCGGAGGATGCACAACAGCTCCGTCAGCCATTGAGGCGTATGTTCCTTTTCAGTTAAGGTATACGGCAATACCAGAAACACCACGCCCGGGAGAGCCTGTAACAATCGCAGTAAACACATTTGCTACTGAAGCGCTTTTGCTGGTAAACGGCAGGC